>JAHEIO010000104.1 GCA_024639325.1 Gammaproteobacteria bacterium | reverse complement strand
CTACCTGGTTGATCGCCGGGGCTGTGTATTCATCCAGCTTCTTGTCTGGCTCGTCTAGCCCGCATTTCTCACCAGGATCCCGAGCGATTGCGCAGGACAGGTGCCGATGAACGCCGGGCTGGAGTGAGATGCATAGCCGGTGCTATGGATCAAATGAAGCCCAAGTACATCGGGGCCTGGACCAGCCAGCGCCGGGATAGGCGTTTCCAAGACACACTGTTTCTTGGACAAATCCATAGACCTCAATGTTTGCCATGCTTGACGAGATTCTGCAGCCGCCTGGTGAGCAATGCGGGCTAGGCATGCCTGAACACATCCAGTTCGGCGTCTTCCGCTCGCAGGCGGGAGATAAGAAGCAGCAGGATGTTTTCATAGATGGATCTAGCTAATTCCGGATCTGAATCTATGAAATCATCCAGAATTTCGAAGCCAATCTTGAACAGTCTGCTCTTTAGCGTTGCGGTTACGCTCGCGGACGCCATTTTGTAGTCGATAAATGCGTATTCACCGAAACAATCCGGTGGTTTGCGTTTGGCGAGCACTACTTCGCCATATCGCCCAGGCCCGGCAGGCAGGCTGACCTCGAGCTCACCGCTCAAGACCACGTAAAGACCCGTATTGATTTTGCCTTCTTCAATAGCCGTCGAGCCGCTTTCCAACTCCAATTTTTCTCCTTGCGCGTATATCCGATTCAGGTCGGGCAGTGGAAGGCCCCGAAATAGAGGGCTGGATGCAAACACATCGAAATCTTCACCACCACATTCATGCGTTGCCGGAGGAGTGACCGGTGCTGTTCCGTCAGCCTGTACCGGCATATCCGCTTCACGAAGGCCGTGCACATGCGGGATGCCCGACTCAACTGACGTGAGGAATTCCCTCAGATATCGACTGCATTCGGGGCAATTATTGAGTCGCCATTCGACGATCCTGCGTTGGCGGTCCGTGCGGAAAATCGGCTCGTGATCGCCCACAGTACAATCCGCCTCCTGGTCGTCAGCCTTTGTCGCCATTTTACTTGTCGGGCTGGTTGAACATTTTACTGGTAGTAGCCAAATGTTTTACTAAATTCAAGCATGTTGCCGTAATCAATCTCAGCCTGATAGGGGAAAACTTGAGAAACATGAAAATCTATACAGTCGCCTTCGCGAAACCCATAGTAATTTGCATTGACTTGTATATAACGCTTTCCGTTGTATTCTGTATCAACCAAGTAGGTAACAACCGCAAAGGGCTTTTTCGCCACCACGCTAATAGTATCTTTGAGGATACTGGGATTTTTAACTGCCTGTTCCCAATAGTATTTCATACAACTGGCACTATCAGCGCCCTTCCCTTTGGCAGGTTCTACAAAGCCCGTAATGACAAACCCACCGCCTGTTGAAGCCTGAAATTGATATTCCGTTTTAGAGGCGTTACCTTTTTGTTTCATTAATTTAGGAGAGCTAAACTGAAACCCCCAATTTTTATCAGGAACCATAAAAATACTGTCAGCCATTAAACCGTTCGAGAGACTAATTAACAATAACGTAAGCAAGATTCGCATTCTCTCTCCTGATTTGAATCGCTTTGATGCTTGACACCGCGCTCCACGGGATATTCGTGATGCAGCTGTTGATTCGTCCGAGTGCAGTGTTTTGTTAGGCGTATTTGCTGCCGCTAAATCAACGTTTTCGGTTTTGCAAGCACAAGTTTTACAATTTCATCAATACGCTTAAAGATAGAAGTTTATTGTTCTATGGCAAGTGGGAAATTTGCCACAGGTCCCGAACTCGGAAGTCAAAAACGCAAGTTGTCCTCCGCAAAAAGTCTTCGCAACTAAGCGGAGGCGATGGCCGCGAAGCGTATCCCGACTTTCATGTTGGAGATTATCCCTGGTGGTCAACGCTTGAAGAAGCCAACGGGAACAGGGCAGATGGGGATTTTGCGGACGACGGCACCGCAGGATCTGCACGCCTGGGGAAGAATTACTCGAGCGCAATCAGCTTCGTATCGATCTTGTTACCGTGCTTTTCCACCGCGAGAAGGTGATATTCCGGGACCTCGACCCAGGTAGACGTGTCCAGGCTAAGGGGTTCCGATGCGACAATGACGGCATCTGCCGCGTCCCTTCCTCCCACCATTTTCCACTCCCCGCCGTGGCAGGCGTAGTCGCTGCCCCGGGTAAACCACAGGCTGAGGTAATCCATGCAACCCTGATGCACCTCACCCTGCTCTGGAAGTGGGTAACAACCGTAATCGAAGGTAAATCGGACAGCAACGATACAGTTCGGGTTGCTGATGAAAAGATTGACTGACGAAGAAATCTCTATGCCGTGACCTATGCGAACTTCGCGCAGGATGTTCAGCATATGCTGGACCGCAGCGGCGATGTCCGCTGTGCCATGGAGTGCCGCAGGGTCATCGAATCTGGACATCAAAAGTGCGTACAACCACTCGGAGTCGGTATTGCCGGATAAGCACTGGAGAAACTCGTCGCGGATGTGAGGGATCAGGGCATAGCGCATTACGGAAAAATCATACAGGTCGCCATTGTGCGCCATGGTCAGGGACACGTCGGGAAAAACAAAGGGGTGCAGGTTCTGCTCGCTGATGGCTGCGGAACTGTTGAGAGGCACACCCCGGATATGAGCCAGCAAACTATTACAGCGGATTTTTCTGCTGACAGATCTCAAATTTTGGTCGAAAACCGGTAGCTTGGTCGAATGATATTGCCAGGGAACATCCGGTTCCAGGGACTCCCTGTCCCATGCCACCATGCCGAACCCAGCAAGGTTCAGCATAGACAACAATCTGGGGTGGAATACCTGATTCACCAGCGAACTATCGCTGCCGTACAGCAAATACTCTACGGGTACCGGCTGACCAAGATACGCAAGCGCCCTGCACATAGGGACTATCCCCGTTAACCGGATATCTTCCCGGCGATCTCCCGGGTGACCTCGCCGGGCATTGGAAACCATCGCAGTGCCTGGACTTCCTCCGGCAACACGGGATCCTGGATCTCTCCGTAGTCACCGTCGGCGTTTTCCAGAAGATCGCGGGCGCGCTCCAGATACTCCGCCAGCACCTCATCCGGTTCCTCGGTTTGCGGCGCCTTGACCTCCAGCTCGCCGCTCGCGTAACGAAGGTCCGTTAATCTCAGCACCGGCTCCGGAGGACCGTCCCGATGCGCCCACATGGATGTGCGAGGATTGAAACGGTAAAGAGGCAGCAGCTTCCAGCCGTGGGTGGCAGCCAAGTCGATGGCGGACACGATATAGCGAAAGACCTCATCACTGATGAAATAGTTGAAGTTGACCCGCACCCATCCCGGCTTGATGCCTTCGTACCCTTTGTTTATTTCGCACTGGTAGGAATGAGACAGCTCCGGACCGATTCCAAACAAGCTGTGTCCATAAGGTCCGGCACAGGAGCAACCGCCTCGCGCCTGAATACCGAACAGGTCGTTCAGCAGTGCAACTACATAGTTCCAGTGCAGATACTTTTCGCCATGGCGTATCACCAGGGAGACTATGGACAAACGTCTCAAGTTGGGATTCCCAAGTATCCAGATGTTGGGGTTCTTGCTCCACGCATCGATCGCACGACTAACAAAGTCGTGCTCCAGATGCTCGATATGCCCGGCACCCACCGCCTGCTTGAGCTGAAACACCAGCCCCGCCCGGATCGATTCAATTATCGCCGGCGTGCCTCCTTCCTCCCGGTGCACCGGGTCTTGCAGAAAAGCCTGATCGTCGATGGAGACATAGGAGACCGTGCCGCCGCCCGGGATTGAAGGCACCCTATTCTTGAACAGCGCTTTTTTTGCGACCAGCACCCCCGGCGTGCCGGGACCGCCGATGAGCTTGTGGGGCGAGATAAATATGGCGTCCTTGTATGCCAGTTTCTGGTCCCCGATCGTAGACGTTGGATTCATCTCGATCTGAACATAAGGCGACGCCGCGGCATAATCCCAGAATGAAAGTGCTCCGTGATTGTGGAGCAGCGACGCAATAGATTTGTCATCCGATATTATGCCCGTCACATTGGATGCCGCCGAAAAGCTGCCGATCTTGAGCCGGCGGTTACTGTATCGCACGAGTTCCTGCTCCAGCTGAGCAAGGTCGATGCGGCCATCCTTGTCCTCCATGATCATTACGGTATCGGCGATCGACATCCGCCAGGTGACATCGTTGGAATGATGTTCATAGGGTCCAACGAATACAACGGGGCGCTCATTTTCCGGTATCTGATCCCTGAAATGGTATTGATCGTCGAGTTCCTGGGGCAGCTTCAAACCGAGCACGGTCATCAATTTGTCGACGGCACCGGTGGCGCCGGATCCGGTAAAAATCACAACATCGTCTTCACAGCCTCCCACCGATTCCAGAATGATGCTGCGCGCATCCTCGCGCAACCGCGTCGTCTGCAACCCGGTTCCCGAGGATTCGGTGTGCGTGTTGGCATAAAACGGCATAACGTCATGGCGGATGAAATCCTCGACGAAAGTCAGGGATCTTCCGGTCGCCGTGTAGTCCGCATAGACCATGCGGCAGGGCCCGAATGGTCCGCTCATAATAATATTGTCACCGATCACCGACTCTCGGATTTTCCGGACCAGGGCATTTCGTTCATATTCCTCTCTCTGTTCTTCCTTTTGTTCGGACGCGACTTTCCCGGGTCCCGAATCAACAGCCCCGTATAGATCCAGCGCGACCAGGCTTGTATTGGCCTTCCGCAACATGGAAATCAGGTTATGATTTATAGATGTCAGGAATTTAAGCGCCAGTCGAGAACCGGATTGAACGAGTCCGTCGAAGGCCTCCGCCGACAGCTCCAATATCACCCCATTCTCGCGCAAGGTACAGGTCGCGCTGCGGACGCCGCCGTCGAGCAGACACATCTCACCAAATATTCTGCCCGGGCCAAGTACGGCAAGGCGGCGCGTGCCGCGACCGTGAGCAATCGTGATCTCGACGGCCCCCCGCGCGATTAAAAAACACGAATTACCCGCTACGTTCTCTGAAAATACCTGCTGCCCCCTGGCCACGTGGTGCTCGATGAACAACGCGGCTATTTCGTCGATCTCGCCTTGGGTGAATGAATCAAAGAAAGGCATGTAACCCATGAACTTGCGATAACGCGATGAAACGGCGCTGTGCTGCGGTGGTAGTGAGGTGATTTTTTCGGCCGCTGCGGACTGGATGTTCGATCTTCCGATGCTGGAATTTATATCTCGAATTCGTCCGCTAATAAGCTTGCCAAACTGAAGATGAATCTTGAGTGCGGCATGGTTGCTTGTGCGGCTGAGCCGATCGAGGGCATGAGAGTCAAGGGCTATCAGAACGACATCCGTTGCAGCCGTCGCCGCGGCCAGACGTTTCGTATCCGGCAGCAGAGCCATATCGCCAAGCACCTGGCCCGGCCCCATCCGCGTGAGTTTAAGTAAGTCGTCGCCCGGCGTGCGGGCGTCTACTTCGACCTGCCCGCTTTGAATAACGTAAAGCGCGTCGGCAACGTCGCCCTGCCTGAAAATTCTGCTCCCCGATACATGTTCTATTATTTTTGCTTCTGCAGCCAGATCACCGCATTCACCTTCGTCCAGGGTGCTAAAAAGCTCCGAGCCCCTGATCAGATCTTTGATTGTTTCAGTATCGAGCAATGAATTACTCCCGGAACTATTGACGGAATTCGCCCGACTTCCGCGCGAAGCAAGCCACCCCACTATACTACAAGCGATGCGTTATTCTAATTCCGATTGATATTGGGATGACTCTCGTCATCGGAGGCGCTGCTAATCGAGAATTTGGCGCGCCGCCGGCAGGTCATCTCGCTGGAAAACAAGCGGCCATCGATGCGCCCGTCGAAAATGGCGGGGTGATGGCGCTCGATGCGCCCGGACTTGGTACGTGGTCCGTTACGGTGATTAGTGGTACCTTCCACGGTTTACCCATTCCAGATTGCGAGTTCGTCAATGAAAGAGCTATTCGATTCAATTACGCACAGCACGACAGGAGACGGGGGCCTGCCAAACGGCATATATACGCGGCAGGACTTTTTCCTGTGGGAAAGACAAAACCTTTTCGGTCACGGTTGGTTCGGCGCGGCTTTCGCAGCCGACGTACCAAACCCGGGAGACGTTAAAAAAGTAGATGTGCTGGATCTATCCCTTATCCTTCTGCGCACTGAATCTGGAGAGATCAAGACTTTTTACAACGTGTGCCGACATCGTGGCCGTCAGCTGGTGGATGAACCTTGCACCGGGGTGAAACTTCTGCGCTGCCCCTATCACGCCTGGACCTACCGATTGGATGGACAGCTGCAGGGAACACCCCATATCGGGGGCACAGGCGTGCATCACATCGACGGCTTCGACAAGAGTCAATTCGGACTATACGAGGTGCGGAACCATATCTGGATGGATGTCGTATTCGTCAACCTGTCTGGCGCGGCTGAGGACTTTTTCAACTGGATCGCCCCCCTGGAGGTGCATCTTGCACGTTTTTGGGGAGACCAGGGGCCGGGGCAGATGCGCCCTGCAAGCGATGCCGTCATGGAGATGCAGGTGGCGAGCAATTGGAAACTAGCGCTGGAAAATTACCTCGAGGCCTATCACCTGCCGTTCGTACACCCCGGGTTGAACAGCTACTCCCCTCTAAAGGACCATTATTGCATCGTGAGCCAGGACAACTTCGCCGGTCAGGGGGTTAACAATTACCAGCCAAATCTCGGCACCGGCGCGCCAATGCCCACCATAAGCACTTGGACGGAAGAACTCGGAAACACCGCCGAGTATCCGGCGCTCTACCCCAATGTCCTGATCGGAATTCAGCGGGATCATTTCTTCACCATGCTGCTGATTCCACTGGATACCAATAAAACGCTCGAACGAGTGGAACTGCTGTTTGTCGGTGACAGCGCCAGTGACGAGACTTACATCAATACGCGCCAGGCGATCCTCGAGGGATGGCGAGTGGTTTTCCAGGAAGATGTCGCCGCGGTGGAGGGTTTGCAGATGGGGCGCCGGATCGACGTATTCGACGGCGGTATACTCACCCCGGTGCTTGATCGTTCGACGCGTCACTTTCATCGCTGGTTTGCCCAGCAGGCTAACGCGAACGTCTAGAGAAAAAATCGAACAGCATAAACTCACCCAGTGAGCGCGGGCGCTGAACGGCTGGATAGCGTGGTTTAAAACGATGCTCCCAACGTCAATCCAAGAAAATACAGCTCTTTACCGTCTTCTATAAGGTCCACCCAGCCGACAGGCGCGACGGTGGCGGAGCCGATGTGGAACTGATAGCTGGCACCGATCCTGGCAAGATACTTGGATTCATCGAACAGGTTCCTTTCCGCGCCGGCACCAAGCAACAAAGCGAAATGATCTGTAACGTACAGGTTGCCCAATACCCCGAGCGACTCGAGGTCGAAATCGCCAAACGACTGCTCATACCAGCCCCCAACCGACCAGCGTGTGTTCAACCGGTAGGTGTACTCGACGCCGACGGTCTCCGCCCACTTGCCGGATTTCTCGGTGGCGCCGACGATCAAGGACAAGTGATGGGGATGCTCGCCCGGCCCAGCCGACCGGGCGATACATGGACCCGCGAGCAACAACAACGCGGACAAAAAGACAACAGGTTTCGTCAGCATCCGTCTGTATCCGTTTACATTGAGTTGGCGCGTAACTTGCTGTCGGCCCACAGGAGCTTCAATCCCGCCCGTCGTCTACGGTCTTGGGGCTCAGGTAATGATCCTCTGTTAATCCTCGCTTGCGCATCGCGATGCCGGTGAGGCACTCGCGCACGACGCGGTTCGCGTTGAGGCCGGAGACGTAGGTCGGGTCGCGCTCGGGGGCGAATTCGACCAGGTCGAACCCCACCACGTTGCTCTCGGCGCACAGACGACGCACCAGCGGAAAGGCCTCGCGCGGTGTCAATCCGCCGGGCTCCGGTGTGCCCGTGCCGGGGGCAAAGGCCGGATCGAGCGTGTCGAGGTCGAAGGATACGAAGAGATACTCCGGCCCG
This sequence comes from Gammaproteobacteria bacterium, assembly GCA_024639325.1. Lineage (GTDB taxonomy): Bacteria > Pseudomonadota > Gammaproteobacteria > Arenicellales > JAANXG01 > JAHEKE01. Next base: position 4,029 of record JAHEIO010000104.1, on the reverse strand, counting down.
TCCTTGGCCTCCTGGATGACATCTTCCATAACCGCGTCCCAGCCACGCCGCTCGACCTCCGCCATGGTGTGGTAGCGGAACTCATTCTCACGCATCCAGTCGAATGAGTTCTCATCCGGGTAGTAGCCTCTCAATCCGACCTGGATGTAGTTCTTGCCGGGAACGTGCCCCTCGTTGATCAGCCGCTTGACCCAGGCGCCGTGGGTAATCAGGTGGCCCATGAGCTGGGTCGCGTCGTAGTGCGCGTCGAAGTGGATCACGCCCACGTTGCCCTTGCCGTAGACGTCGGCCAGGCCGGCGATATTGGGATAGGACAGCGCGTGATCGCCGCCGATGATGATCGGGATTGTGTGCTCACCATTTTTCAGCTTGACGCCCGCGATATCGGCCACGTACTTGCGGATCTCGTGCACGCTGCGCTCGGTGCTCAGGGGATCGACGGGTGCATCGCCGTAGTCGACGATGGTCAGATCCAAGAAAGGATTGACCAACGTGTGCATGTGAGGCATCGAATAGGCCCCCCACGCCTGGTACTCGCCACGCTGCTCCCGAAAAGCCGCCGGGCCGCGCGAGGCGCCCCGCGACCCCATGCCCATGTCCGTAAGCGCACCCATGATGGCGACATCCACCTGGCCCGCCTCGAGATCCTCGGGCACGAGCGCCACCGGCAGCCTGAAGAAGGTTGGGATGCCCTGCCAGCCCAGTCCTCCCGGAAACCGTTGAATGTTGATCGGGCCGGGCTCCCGCCCCTCGCTCAGGTCTTCGCGGATCAGCTTCCATACATCATAAGTGGGATCTTTCTTATTCAGTGGAATAACTGGCTCGACTCCCTCAGGCGCCGGCGCGGGGATTTCCGGTGTGTCGTCAAGGAATGCCAGCGCGCCCAGGCTCACTCCAAAGAACGCTGAAAACATAAGCGCTAAACGAATCATAAGTTTTCTCCTTTACTATTTGTTGATGGCCGCGACGATTAGGTTTGTAACTGTGCCTCGATCCAATTCCACGGAGAGCAATATACTCGATGCGATTACTATTCGTATCGCCAAGGTGCGCAGCCCAGGAACACTGCGCGCGACCGCGCTACAATCCTGTTAACCTTCCCGATTGATCCGTCAATCAGTATGACCACCGAGCACCAAGAGCATATACGACGTGGTTATCGGACTCTTTCGATACATTACGAACTTCTCAATTGACCCCTGTCGAAGCGGTGTGGCCACCGAAGATTCGTGGCCGGTGATTACTCGAGACGACAGCATCGTAGATGTGATAGCGACCAAGGGAGATATTAAGTGATACCATGGGATCGTCGCGTCAGACTATGAAAAAACTGCAAATTCGATGAACGAAACGTTGACCAAGACAATCGAAGTCACGGATTATGACGAATTCGCAGCCGTTCAGGAGGGCTGGGACGCCAGTTATCGACCGCTGCAGATCAACACATTTGCGGCTCGGCTCGAGGTATGTCGAACCCGCGGTATTCAGGTTGATCTGGACACCTACGACTGCGCGCTGGAGATCACCGCCACTACCCCGAAAGACGCAATCACTATCGCCCTGCCTGGAGGCGTTGACGGCTCTTATATCTCTAAAGGTATTGAAGTCAGCACAGACAGGATCGACGTTTATGGTGCCGAGAGGGAGGTCCACGCGGTCACGAAACCAGATTCATCCCTAATCACCTGTTGTCTATACAAAGTATTAGTAGATCACCTGACGGATTCTCCCATACGCTCGACACTGGTGGATCATCGATTCCACGATAACGTGATCTATGCGGACCGGCGGACTCTTGACGAAGCCCGCCTGTGGTGCACAACATACCTGGCGCTTTGTCGCACCAACGAAATCTCCGCGGAGGCGCACGCGCGGCTCATCGATGAAATCTTACTCATAGTCCACGCTGCGCTCAGCGCTGCCAGAGAAGATTATTCGAATCATCAGCGCAGTCGATACCAAGTCGCGCGCCGTGCACGGGACTATATGATTGATCGTCAGTCGGAGCCGCCCACGATTACCGAAATCTGCAACTTCCTCAAGATAAGCGCCCGCACATTGAACTACGCATTCCAAGACACGTACAACGTGTCTCCGAAGCGTTTTTTAAAAGCGCGGCGCTTGTCAGCGGCGCACGATGCATTAAAACATGCTGCTCCACGCACTCGTGTCACCGATATTGCCCTAGCTCTGGGGTTCTGGGACTTCGGACACTTTGCAAAAGACTACCGGACCATGTTCGGCGAGACGCCTTCAGCAACGCTGCGTGGTTAGCAAAGAGGTCGCGTTCGTTCTGACAAACGACCGATTCGCCGATCACGAAAATCCTGATCGAGTACTTCTGTTATCTGAGCTCGAAAACGATCGTTCTCGAACATCATCTGCGGTTCGATTGCTTTGATCTGTAGATTGGGCATTAAAATTGCCGTTTTTACATAGTCTGCGGTTTCGGTCCAATGTTAGCCTTAGCGCTGCTTGGAGCAAACGGGTTGATCGATTTGCTAGCTGCCGAGTTGCGTGCTGCTAATTGCGCAGTCACCGCGATGCTTCGGATCGACTGACGATTTCGCCCCCATGAGTGACCATCGGATTTACCACACCTGCCGGGAAAGCGGTGAAGCGATTCGGTGCCACCGCGATCCAGATCCATGCCGAAGACGTGCCGCTTGCTGACGGCGTGCTATGGAAGGAGTCCACACAATTCGGGAAGAAAGCCTATCTGGTAGGCGCAAGCAATTTCATGAGCATCGAATACGCCTATTAGCAACGAAACGGCAAGCCCCCGAGCGACGAGCAAACCACGAGTCGCCGCTTCTGGGACCATACGGAAGGCGTCAGTCTCGATGCGGCTATCGCAGGCATCGACAAATGGTACGCGAACAATCCGGATCGCTTGAACAAAGCCGTTCTGGATGTGATCTGGATAATATGGGTTGCGGCGGTGGGCGCCAAATGCCCTGGATGCCGGTATGCCCATCGGTCTAATCGTGCGGACTTATTAACTTTGCGGGAGAATGTTCAAAATGAAGATTGTGCGAATTTTATTTGCCGCGGCGGTTTCCATTGCGTTTGCGCTGAACGCGCAGGCTGCAGATAGCGGATTCTATCTCGGTGTCGGTGGCGGCGGCGTCAAGTACAACGGTTTCAACGAACTGTGCCGGGATATCACCGGTGCTCTGCCAGGGCAATCGGTCAGTACCAGCTGCGATTCTGACGAAGCGGTTTTTGGCTGGAAGTTCTTCGGTGGATGGCGTTGGAATCAGTATGTTGCGGTGGAAGGCGGTTTTGCCAGTCTGGGTGAAGGCAAAGGCGATACGATCATCTTTGACCAGAATGTTGACGGAGAAATATCTGCTGATGCGCTGTTCATCGAACTGGTTGGCTCCATACCATTAAGCCCGAAGGCGCGCATTTTTGGCAAGCTCGGCTATGCCAACATCAGCGCAGATCTCACAACAAATGTGTTCGCAGTGCCGCTGATCGGAACACAGAGGGGAAGTATTTCAAAAGACTTCACCGAAGCCGTTTATGGAGCGGGATTTGAGTACGGCTTTACCGAAAAGGTCGCAGGTCGACTCGAGTGGGAACGCTTCAATTTCCAAGATGGAATCGATTTCTTTAGTATTAACGTCGTCTTTTACCTCGGAAAATAGCAACGAAACTACAGTGTCAGTTAGCCTAACTCTAGTTTTTGGCTCCTGTTATATTTGTGGTGGTTAATTTGGAGTTCTATGACTGTACAAACTTAACGCAGGAATATTAAGTAGCGACGCTTACGCCAACGGTTCGAACCCAGACAGTTTCGCTTCAGCTAAACTGCTAAAAACCTGCCTGCTTTGACCTGGAAAAATATCCTAAAAGAGCCGCTGCTGCATTTTGTATTGCTGGCCGCCGTGCTTTTTGCCATTGACCATATGTGGTCTTCGATACAAAAGGAGAAGATTACTGTTGACCGGCAGAGTGTCAACTACTTGATCAAGCAGCGCGAGGATCTATCCCGCATTTCTCACCAGGATCCCGAGCGATTGC
>JAHEIO010000253.1 GCA_024639325.1 Gammaproteobacteria bacterium | reverse complement strand
AAGCCGAGGGTAATTATGGCGGCGAAGAAAACCGGGTAGGTCAGGTATTTGAACCGCATGCTCTGTTGACCATATATACTGGCGGATTGTTCCGGGGGTTGAACAGACTGGCTCAACGTGTGGATTCGTCATTACCGCACGAACTATCATACCGCCTAGGCGCCTTTCCGGGTACTCGGACCGGCTCCTGGCCCGCAGCTCAGGGATAAACACCATGGTAGCCGTATATCGTAGGAGTAACCGATGCCGTTCAGTACGCTCGTAGACGCCAAAACCCTCGCCGGAAAGCTCGATCATCCACGCTGGGTGGTGTTCGATTGCCGCTTCTCGCTCAAGTCGCCGGAACAAGGCCGCAACAAGTACGAATCCGGCCATATCCCCGGCGCCCGCTATGCCGATCTTGACCGGGACTTATCCAGCCCGAAGCAGCCCGACACGGGCCGGCACCCGCTGCCCGACATCGATACATTCATCGGATGGCTTGGCAAAAACGGTGTGAGTCAGGGCAGCCAGGTCGTTGTTTACGACGACGTGGGCGGCGTGATTGCGGGACGGTTGTGGTGGATGCTCAGGATGCTCGGACACCGGAATGTGGCCGTACTGGACGGGGGTTGGAAGGCTTGGACACGCGGCGGTTTCGCGGTGGCGACCGAAGAACCGAAGCCGGCCACCGGCGATTTCCGCGGCGAGCCGGCAAATGATTCCGTAGTGACCACCGAGCAGGTGGAACATGCGTTGCGGGACGGCGTCACGGGAGCGCCCATCGTCGATGCCCGATCCGCGCCCCGTTATCGGGGCGAGCACGAGCCCATCGATGCCAGGGCGGGGCACGTGCCGGGTGCGTTGAATCGACCGTGCGACCTCAATCTGGACGAGCAGGGGTATTTTCTGGCCCCGGAAAGGCTCAGGCAGGACTTCCTGGCGCTGTTCGAGGACAAGCAGGCGGCTGAGGTCATCCATATGTGCGGATCGGGGGTGAGCGCGTGTCACAACATCCTCGCCATGGAGCTGGCCGGCTGGCCGGTTACCCGCTTGTACGTGGGCTCGTGGAGCGAATGGATCACGGACCCGGCCAGAGGAATCGAAACATCGTCTTGAGATGCGCGTCCCAATCACCGTGCAGCGGTGAGCACTTCGTTATCAGGTCTGTGAGCGCTCGATGAGCGCGCGGGACGTCAAGTCGGCGATCAGGGCGGTCAGGCAGTCCACGCTCAAGCGGTTATTCGATCGCAAGCAGAAGCGGACGGTGGACCTGAGCGGACCGGTCAAGTTCCTGTTCGACCAGCGCCAGAACCTGATTGGCGATATGCTGGTCAACACCATCGCGTTCCGGGCGATCAAGGACAAGTATCCGCACTGGCAGGTGCACGTGCTCGCCGGTCCGGACAATCGCGAGGTGGTGCGGGAGAATCCCTGCGTCGACAGGATCCATAGGATGACCGATACCGTGTCGGGCGTCGCGCACCTTCGCGCCGAACACTTCGATGTGTTTTATTTTCACCAGAACCGGTTGCGACTGCAGGATTTCATTCTACTCAAGTACACGGACGCCCGGATAAATATCGGCCGTGCCAAGAGCGAATACCAGCTGTTCGATCATTCGCTGGATGATCCCGGCGGCACGGAAAGGGACCGTTATCTCGCATTTCTCAAGTTCTTCGCCATCGACGGGGCCAAGTATCGATATGAGCTTCCGCTGCGTGACGAAGAGCTGGCAGCGGCCAGGTCCTTTCTTTACAATTGCCCCGGCCAGATCACCATTGTTTTCAATCCCTTCGGCAATCCGCGCGGCAAGCTGTTCAGCAAGACCACATCGTGCCGGCTGATTTCTGAAATCAACCTGGCCTACCCGGACGCCAGAATAATCCTGATCTGCCCGCCGGCGCAGAGGTCGAAAACCCTGGAGATCAAAAAGGAGCTCGGTTTCTCGAACGTGTATCCCGCCATTCATATCGAGACCATCCGCGATACCGCGGCGCTGATCCATGCATCGGACAGCGTGGTGACGCCGGATACGTCCATCGTGCACATCGCGTGCGCCTACGACAAACCGCAGCTTTGCGTTTACCGCGACCAGACCGAATTGGCGCTGTGGCGGCCTTTTTCCGACAGGGCCATCTGTCTGCTGCCGGTGCCGCCCAGCAGGGACGTCAACGATGTGGACATGAAAGCGTTCAGGCAAGGCCTGGCCGCGATGCGGCAGATTATCCGTGCGTCGGGGGCCGAATGAAAAATCCGCTACTGCGTATTCTCGTGTCCGCGTCAATTTCCGTGCTGATCCTGTGGGCTCTGTTCAGGCTGATCGGCGATGAATCGAACCCCGTGGGATTCGCCGACCTGGCGAGGATCCTCGGCGACGTTCCCGTCGAGATGTATCTGCTGTTCCTGGGCATTCACCTGGTAGGGGTAGTCATCCGGACGGCAAGGTTTCGGGTGCTGATCAAGGCGGCGCACAGCGAATCCGTTCCCGGCTTCCTGCCGCTGACGCTGGTCACCCTGGTGCGCAACATGACGGTCGACATGCTGCCCGCGCGCATCGGCGAGTTGTTTTACGTCGGAATGCTGAACCGCGGCCTCCGGGTTCCCCTCGAAACCTGTTTTTCCTCGCTTGCGGTCAGCGTGTGGTTCGACGTGATGGTGATCATCCCGCTGGTGCTGGGGTTGATCCTCTATCCGGTCCTGGACGCGGGTATTCAGCAGCGTCTCATCGTGCTGGCGGCCGTCCTGGTAGTGGTCTGCACGATCGGGATCCTGATCCTCCACCCCGGCCTTTCCCTGGCCGCCAAAGCGTTGAAACGGATTTCGCCCGGCGAGTCGCGGTTACTCGGCAAGTTGAACGCCTTCGTATCCGATTTTGCCGTGAGCGTCAGGGATTCACTGGGACGCGGCACTGTTCTCATGACGTTCCTGCTCACCGTCGGGGTGCGTTTCTGCAAATACACCAGCATCGTCATTTTGTTCTATGCCATTGCCCGAGCCGGTTTTCCGGAGCTGGCGGAAGCCGATGCCGGTTCGATCATCATCGCGCTTCTCGCATCGGAGGCCGGGGCGAGCCTGCCCATTCCCACGTTCATGAGCTTCGGCACCTACGAGGCGGGCGGACTCGCCGCGTTTGCCATGCTCGGGATATCCGTCTCCGCCGCGGGACTCGCCCTGTTCACCATTCATCTGGTCACCCAGACGGTCGACTACACCCTCGGCGGCTTGTCGTTCATCGCCTTCGTGGCGATTACGGG
>JAHEIO010000103.1 GCA_024639325.1 Gammaproteobacteria bacterium | reverse complement strand
GACCAGCCAGCGCCGGGATAGGCGTTTCCAAGACACACTGTTTTTTGGACAAATCCATAGACCTCAATGTTTGCCATGCTTCACGAGATTCTATAGCCGCCTGGTGAGAAATGCGGGCTAGACCAATTCCACATCCTATCGGTTGAATTCGACGGTTCATGTACAAGCTGCCCCCGCTGACCGACGGCGTAATGCTGAAGCGCTATCAGCGTTTTCTGGCGGACGTTGGTTTGCCGGATGGACGCATCGTCACGGCACACTGCCCAAATACCGGATCGATGCGGACATGCTGGCAATTCGGCGCACCGGTACAACTCAGCCACAGCGACAACCCCAAGCGAAAACTGGCCTGGACCCTAGAAAGGGTCGATATGGGACAGGGTTGGATCGGAGTCAACACAGGACGGGTAAATCACTTCATTGCATCGGCCATTACCTCGGGCTCTATCCCGCAGCTCAACGGCTACGATCGGATCCAAAGAGAACCCGCTTTTCAGGTGCCGAACTTCCCGGCGTCCCGCTTCGATATGTTGCTCAGCGGAGGGCCGCGCCGTGATGCATATGTCGAAGTAAAGAACACGACCCTGATCCTCGGCGAGTCGATCTCCTTTCCCGATGCAATCACCGAACGGGGGCGAAAACACCTCGAACTGCTGTCGGAAGCGGTGGAACTCGGCCATAGGGGTGTAATCGTATTCGCGCTCAACAGACCTGAAGGAGATTTTTTCGAACCGGCATGGGATATAGATCCAAAATACGGTGCCACGCTGGAAAGGGTCTTCGAAAAAGGCGTGGAAATTTTATTGGTGCGGCTCCGGCATCTAGCCAACGGCGTAGCCGTAGCCGGTTCCCTGCATCTATCGGTTTGAATCAAATCTGCACCTCGACCCAATAGTACGGATGGTCCGAGATCCCCACCCCCGTGCGCCCTCCGCCCCTGACGTCGAGGCCCCTCGTCAGTATCCAGTCTACCCGGTGTTCATCGTCCGTTTCGAGAACCGCGGCGATGGCGTCCGCGACGTCGTCGGGAAGGCCCGCCAGCAGGACGGGATCGTATTTTCTGCTGTTCAGATCACCGACAAGGACCGAAGGCAGCGGTAGGCGCGTAAAGTGTTCAAGGACGATCCTGAGCTGTCGCTCTCGTCCCGCGCGAGTATGCAGGTGGGTAAATAGTATCGATAAGACGGTGTCGCCGATCTCAATTTCCGCCACCGTGTAAATACGGTGGCGATATCCTCCGGCGTTCGGAAGGGCGTATGACTGCCAGCGGCCAACAGAGAAGGCCGACAACAGACCGTTGCCGCGTCGATCCCGAAACCACCGTCGCAGCGTCGGCACGAAGAGTCCGTTCAGCCCCAGCGCGTGGCTCATTTCACGAGTCTGATCGAAAAGCCAACCCGCTCGAACTTCCTGCAGCGCCACGATCTGGGCACCTCTAATCACCTCGGTCGTCCTGGCAAGGTCCCTGATACCGTCCGTCCCCTTCCCGCCGTGGATGTTGTATGTTGCCAGTTTGAACCGCTCTGCCGTCGCAGACCGTTTCTGGTCAAGGGCACCCTGTTGCTTGCGGGATGACAGGCCGGCACGCCGTGGGACCGCGCCATACCAGAGCAGAAAGACTGAGATGAGAATGAACAGTATTATTAGCGCCGTCAAAACGAGGCCCAGCCGTCTGGTCAGGATTAGCTCTGTGGAAATCTTCTATCGCAGTACTATAAACCACCCGGATCCGTTTAGGACATGGCAATGATAGTGTTGAAAGACGTTTCGAAAACCTACGCGGAGGGGCGCTCCGCGCGGGTGGTGCTCGAAGCCGTGTCGTTGCAGGTCGATGCCGGCGAGTTCGTTGCCGTTCAGGGTTCGAGCGGTTCCGGTAAATCTACGCTGCTGAGCATCATCGCCGGCCTCGATCTGCCGGACTCGGGTTTTGTCGAGATCGAAGGCCGAAGGATAAACACCATGGGCGAACGGGAGAGAACGTTGTACAGGCGGGAATCGATCGGTATCGTCTTCCAGTTCTTCAGCCTGATCCCGACATTGACCGTATCGGAAAACATCGGCCTGGGTCTCGAGCTGAACAGCCGTGAGAGAGAGATAGACACGCGAGTTAAGTACTTATTGGACAAGATCAGTCTGGCGGACAGACGGAACAGCTACCCCGACCGCCTTAGCGGCGGCGAACAGCAGCGAGTCGCCATTGCGCGGGCCATTGCCCACAGTCCCACCTTGGTACTCGCAGACGAACCCACCGGGAATCTGGACGAAGAAACGGAATCCAACATTATGGATTTGCTGAAACAGCTTAACGATCTTCAGGGAACGACCCTGCTGGTGGCGACCCACAGTGCCGACGTTGCCGCAAGGGCTGACCGTGTGCTGCAGATCGGTGAACTGCAACGATGAGTCTTCAAGCCAGACTGCCGATTCGCCACCTATTGAAACACCCCCTGCAAGCCGCGCTGTGTATCGTGGGCATCGCTCTCGGTATTGCCGTTGTGTTGGCAATAGACATCACCAACGAGAGCGCACGGAAGGCATTCAAGACATCCAGCGCGGCCGTGAGCAGTGGATCCACCCATTCCATTCTGGGGGGGGGCCGGGGAATCGATGAAACAATTTACACCAAACTCCGCGTCGATCACGGAATCCGCGGACTGAGACCGGTCGTCAGCGGCTATGTGACGGTCGCTGGCAGTCGTTTCATGCTAATTGGCATCGATCCCTTTGCGGAATCCGGAAATCGGTGGATACCGGTGGAGAACGACGCTGTTTCCCTGCCGTTGCTGAGCAAGGACGATGCCGTGCTGCTATTGTCATCCACGGCCCGAATGTTTGGGTTGGATATTCCTTCCAAACTCGACGTTCAGATTAGCGGCGTAAATCACTCACTCAACATCGTCGGCACTTTGAAACCGGCGGATGATTTGCAGCGTCACGGGCTTCGCAACGTCCTGATCTCCGACATCTCCACGGCCCAGGTCGTGCTGGGCATGCTCGGCAGACTGTCCACAATCGAACTGATATCCGCCGATCCACGACGCGTAGCGACCGCGATCCCCGAATCCGTGACCCTCGTACCCAGCGAGTCGCGGAGCCTGACCATAGAGCAGATGACCCGAGCATTTCACCTCAACCTCACGGCTTTGAGCTTACTGGCCCTGGTAATCGGCGCCTTTCTCATCTACAACACCATGACGCTTGCCGTGCTCAAACGCCGTGAGCAATTTGCCGTGCTTCGCGCTCTTGGCATGACCGCCCGGCAGCTGTTTGGAAGCGTCATCCTGGAAGCCCTGGTTCTGGCCATGATCGGTTTCTGCGTTGGCGCGGCGGCCGGATTCTGGCTCTCCAAGTCATTACTGCAAATGGTCGGGGGCACGATCAATGACCTGTATTTCGCTATGGAAGTCCAGACCGTCTCGCTCACATACACCAGCCTGGGCAAAGCGGCGGCCCTGGCGGTGTTTGCCACGGTCGCAGCGGCGTGTTTACCCGCTTGGGAGGCTATGCGAACGACTCCGGCCTTCAGTTCGGTACGCTCGAACATCGAAACCGGCGTTCGTAAAAATAACGCGCTGCTGTCGATTGCGGGCCTGAACTTCGGAATTGCGGCCGCCCTGCTCCTGATCTTTTCGGAATACAGCATCATTGCGGGGTTCGGCTCGCTGTTCCTTATCATCATGGGTTTCGCGCTGATCACGCCGGTACTCATGGTGCATATGCTGTCGGTAATAGGACCCTTACTGAACCGATTTATGGGTTTACTGGGCCGCATGGCGGTGCGGGGGGTCGGCGCATCGCTGAGCAGGACCCAGGTAGCCGTGACGGCGCTTGCCATCGCGGTATCCGCGATCGTTGGCGTCAGCGTCATGATTTCGAGTTTCCGCGCGTCAGTCGATCACTGGTTGGGCAATTTCCTGCGTGCGGACGTTTACCTCGCCCAGCAGGCGGTTCACAAGGCCTCCGGGATTGATCCGACCCTCATCGCCGGCATTGCCGCCAGGCCGGAGGTCGACAGCCTGAGCACCGGACGGTGGGTGACGCTGCAAGAAAAGTCGGGGCCGATACAATTGTTCGCGGTCGATCTCGAACGGGCGGCTTTTGACAGCTACCAGCTCGTAAGCGAACAAGACGGCGATATCTGGCCGGCGTTCTCTGGTCACGATACGGTCATCATTTCCGAACCGTTCGCCTATCGTCGACAATTGGAGGCCGGCGACGTGGTCCAGTTGCCGACTGACAGTGGAGAGAAAACATTTAGCATCGCCGGGGTGTTCTATGACTATGGATCGGATCAGGGTGTCGTTGCCATGCATCGCTCGACTTACGACCGCCACTGGAAAGACCCCGTCGTGTCATCTTTCGCGCTGTACCTGCAAGACGATGTGGACGCGGAGGACTTCATCGACCGTTTGAACCGTGAAACATTGACCGGCCGTGCGCTCAGGATACGCAGCAACCGTACGATCAGAGAGCTGTCTCTCGAAATTTTCGATCGCACTTTTACCATAACGGATGTGCTTCGTCTGCTGGCCATAAGCATAGCCGTCGTCGGTATACTGAGTGCCCTAGCGGCGATTCAGCTCGAACGCGCCAGAGAGTTCGCCGTGCTTCGAGCCCTGGGACTGAGCCCACGGCAGCTCTGGATCCTGGTCACCACGGAGAGTGGCCTGATGGGCCTGATCGCTGGAATCATCGCGTGCCCCCTCGGGCTCGTCATGGCCTGGGTGCTCGTTCATATTATCAACCGCCGTTCTTTCGGATGGTCGATGGATCTGTCTATTCACCCCGAGCCCTGGATCACGGCGATCGTTCTGAGTATCGCAGCTGCTGTCGTAGCCGGACTCTATCCCGCGTCGAAGGTGGCGGGTATGCTTCCCTCATCGTCTCTGCGTTACGAGTAGAGCCCGTCCCGACCATGTGGAATCAATAAATGCCCAACCCGAAAGTTGACTCCGATTTTCCCCACCGGGTAAGAGAAATCGAAAATGCCTGGATCACCCTGGGCGACGGCTGCCGGCTGGCTGCCCGCATCTGGATGCCGGAGCGTTCGGATCGCGATCCCGTTCCGGCAATCCTCGAGTATCTGCCCTACCGCAAGCGGGATGGCACCGCGGTTCGAGATGAACTGACGCACCCTTGGTATGCGGGCCACGGCTACGCCGCGATACGCGTTGACATGAGGGGAAACGGTGAATCGGACGGCTTGATGTTCGATGAATATCTCCGTCAAGAGCAGGATGACGCGCTGGAGGTAATCGAATGGATCGCCGACCAGCCCTGGTGCAACGGCAGCGTCGGGATGATGGGGATATCCTGGGGCGGCTTCAACGCACTGCAGGTGGCGGCGCGGCGCCCTCAGGCGCTCAGGGCCATAATCACCCTGTGCTCGACGGATGACCGCTATGCCGATGACATCCACTACAAAGGCGGCTCGATGCTGATGGAGAACCTCGGCTGGGCCTCTACCATGTTCGCCTTTTCGTCGCGGCCGCCGGACCCGGCCCTGGTCGGTGACGGCTGGCGGGACACTTGGATGCGGCGACTGGAAAACACCCCGCTTCTCATAGAAAACTGGCTGCATCACCCGCACCGTGACGATTTCTGGAAACACGGATCCGTATGTGAAAAATTTTCCGATATCGAAGCCGCGGTGTACGCCATCGGTGGATGGGGTGACGCCTATTCCAACGCCATACCAAGAATGCTGAGCGGTCTCGATTGCCCTGCAAAGGGGCTGATCGGACCTTGGATCCACAAGTATCCCCATTTCGCCAAGCCCGAGCCCGCCATGGACTTTCTCAACGATTCACTGACCTGGTGGGATCATTGGCTCAAGGGATTGGACAGCGGCGTCATGCGCAAACCGCTTTACCAGGCGTACATGATGGACAGCGCACCGCCGGCATCGTTTTACGAGTTCCGCAGCGGCCGCTGGATAGCGGAACAGACATGGCCGTCGCAAAATGTCGTCAGCCGGGTATATGCGCTGAATCCAGGCCGCATCACCGAATTAGCTCCGGTTGTCGAATCGATGACCGTATGTTCGCCGCAACACACCGGGGTGGCCTGCGGTGAATTCTGCGCCATGTGGCAGGGTCCCGAAAGCCCGACCGATCAACGGATCGACGATGCGGGGTCGCTGCTGTTCGAAGGCGGCGTACTCGAAAACCCGCTGGAGATTTTCGGCGCGCCGTTCGTCGAACTGGATATCGCCGCGGACCGGCCCCAGGCCAATATCACCGTGCGACTGTGCGACGTCTGGCCGACCGGCGAATCCACGCGCATCACCTTCGGTGTCCTGAACCTATGCCACCGGAACGGACACGAACGTCCTGAGCCTCTGCAGCCTGGAAAAACATACCGCGTCAGGATCCAGCTCGACGATGTCGCCTATCGAGTCCGGCCTGCCAACCGGTTGAGAATTGCCGTATCCACCGCATATTGGCCGCTCATCTGGCCATCGCCGGAACACGTGACGGCCACGATCCTGTCGGGCTCCAGCACGCTTGCGCTGCCGGTGCGCCTGCCGATCGAGGATGATCTGCCGCCGCCCGACCCTCCCGTCACCGCGCCGCCGCTGGCGATGGAGACCCTGCGACCGTCGTCGAACGCCAGGAAGTATGAGACCGATCTGGTCAGCGGCGAATGCGCGATTCGGATCGATGACGATTTCGGAGAGCACAGGAATCTTGCTCACGGCCTCATTACCGGTCAGGTTTCACGGGAACGTTACCGCATCCATGCGACGGACCCCTGCTCGTCGCGGGCCGACATTCATTGGACGCAGACCCTGGCCAGAGACGCCTGGTCGGTGCGGACCGAAACAAGAACCAAGTTGCATTGCGATCGGGTGAACTTTTTTGTCAATGCCCGCATAGACGCGTTCGAGGACGACCACAAGGTGTTCGATCGCTCCTGGAAGCGTCGCGTACAGCGCGTTCTCGTGTGATATTCCGGGCGGTCACCTCATGCACGCTGATCGTGAGCGCGATCGCAGCGATTGCATCGTGCTCTGCCCCGGACCGACCAACCGGGGCGGAACCGCTCTCAGTCAAGAACTTCTTGGGTTCTGATACGTCTGCCGACTTCGCGCGCGCCGAGCGTGTCATACCGTTCCAGTTCCCTCGCGACCACGGTCAGCACCCTGAATTCAGGAACGAATGGTGGTACATCACCGGCAACCTGAGCGATTCGGCGGACCGGCGCTTTGGTTTTCAGTTCACACTGTTTCGCAACGCACTGTCGGCGGGAAGCCCGGACCACCCCTCCCGGTGGGCGACCCGGCAGACATACCTGGCCCACATCGCGATTACCGACGTTCAGAATCAAAGCTTTTATACCGACGAGCGTTTTGCCCGCGGCGCGTTGGGGCTGGCCGGGGTCGAGCACGAACCGTTCAGAGCCTGGCTGGAGGACTGGCGCCTTATTCAATCCGCGCCGCTGAACTGTGCCTCCTGCTTTGCTATTGGGCTCAGTGCTTCTGCCGGGGAATTCGGCATGGAGCTGGACCTTGAAAGTACCCGGCCCGTCGTGCTGCACGGTGATTCCGGATTGAGCCAAAAGGGCGATGCGGCGGGCAATGCCTCCTACTACTATTCGTTCACCCGCTTGAAAACCCGGGGAAAGCTGCGCCTAGGTGATGAATACCATCAGGTCCACGGTACGAGTTGGCTGGACCACGAGTGGTCGACCTCGTCCCTGCAGGAGGATCAGGTCGGCTGGGACTGGTTCTCATTGCAGCTTTCCGACGACAGCGACCTGATGCTCTTCCAGCTCCGGCATCGTGATGACCCCGCAAAAAATTACCTTTACGGAACCTACGTGGGCGCCCAGGGAGCATTGAAAACACTGGCTCCACGGGATATTGCAATAACACCTACCGAGACATGGATCAGCCCCGTTTCGGGAGCGAACTATCCGGCGGGATGGAAAATAGAAATCTTCGCCCTGGGAATCAGCATGCTGCTCGAACCGGTGCTGGAGAACCAGGAAATGAATCTTTCCTTCAGGTATTGGGAAGGCGCGGTTCAGGCTTCAGGCACCAGAAACGGCCGTCGGCTAAGCGGCCACGGGTATGTCGAGTTGACCGGCTACTGACCCGCGAATTGCACCAAGGCGCGGCGTATAATCATGGCTGAACAAGACCCCTTCGGGAGGTAGACATGAGCGCATTCCCTGATATCCGTTCCACAGCGATGAGTAAGCTGGCGGCGCTCCTGGGCGAGCGGCTGACGATTAACTCGTCCATTCGTGAACAGCACGGCAGGGACGAAGGTTACATCACGCCGGTACCACCGGACGCCGTGGGATTCCCGGATTCCACGGAAGAAGTTCAGGCGGTCACCCGCATATGCAATGAGCACCGGATTCCGATGATCCCATTCGGCGTAGGTACTTCGCTCGAGGGCCAGGTCATTCCCATGCATGGCGGCCTGTCCATCGACTGTTCGCGCATGGATCGCATCCTGGAACTCAACGCGGAGGATCTGGACGTGCGTCTCCAACCGGGGGTAACGCGCCGACAGCTCAATGAATACCTGCGTGACCAGGGCCTGTTCTTTCCCGTCGACCCCGGTGCCGATGCCACCCTGGGCGGTATGGCATCGACACGCGCTTCCGGCACCAACGCGGTACGCTACGGCACCATGCGGAACAACGTGCTGGCACTGAACGTGGTACTGGCTGACGGGCGGCTGCTGCACACAGGCACCCGTGCCCGAAAATCCGCAGCGGGCTACGATTTAACGGCGCTGTTCGTCGGTTCCGAGGGGACGCTGGGCATCATTACCGAATTGAGCCTCCGTCTGTATGGCCGCGAAGAAGCGATTTCGTCCGCGGTGTGTGCTTTCGACGACCTGAAAGGTGCGGTGGATACGGTCATCGAGACCATACAGATGGGCATACCTATCGCCCGCATCGAGTTCCTGGACGAGGTTCTGATGGGCGCGGTCAACCTATACTCGAAACTCGACTACGCGTTGAAGCCGACCCTGTTTCTGGAGTTCCATGGGACGCCAAACGGGGTGCGGGAGCAGGCGGAGTCGGTCGGTGAGATATGCAGTGAGCACGGCGGGGCCAATTTTCAATGGGCGGTGCGGGAAGAGGACAGGCAGGCGCTTTGGCGGGCGCGGCACGACGTCGCCTACGCGTGCAAGCTGCTGCGCCCCGACGGCCGGCTCTGGGCAACGGATGTATGCGTCCCCATTTCCAGGCTAACCGAGTGCATCGTAGAAACGCGCCGGGACATCGATCAGTCGAATCTTGTCGCGCCCATCGTTGGCCACGTCGGTGACGGCAACTTTCACGTCACCATGATGCTGGATACCAGCGATGAAGAAGAGATGGCGAGGGCGCACGCTTTCAACGAGCGGCTGGTCGACCGCGCCCTGTCGATGGGAGGGACCAGCACCGGGGAGCACGGTATCGGAATAACAAAACGACAAAAACTCGTTGCCGAACATGGAGACGGGGTTGCCGTAATGCACTGTATCAAGCAGGCACTGGACCCGCTCAATCTGATGAACCCCGGCAAACTGTTCCTGGACGGTTGAACCGCCTATCGACGTATTCAGCATCGATGTCGATTTACAACAGGGCCGAAATCGTCCATCGGAATTTTCTTCGCCGCGTCGGAGAAAAGAACTTCCCCGATCCGCGCACCGCTCCGGACTGGCCGAATAGCGGACTGGATAAGGCCGATGTCATCGAATTGCTGGAGTCGCAGTTCGTGTGCCGGCACCTCGATCTCGCGGCGCGAAAACTGAAGGCTCGAAACCACGGTTTCTACAGCATAGGCAGCGCCGGCCATGAGGGCAACGCGGTGTTCGGCAGAATTTTTCGCAAGTCGGACATGGCCTTTCTGCACTACCGCAGTGGGGCCTTCATGGCGGAGCGAGCGAGAAAGTCGGAAGGAATCGATATCATCCGCGATACGCTGCTTTCCCTGGTCGCTTCCAGCGATGATCCGATAGCCGGGGGGCGGCACAAAGTATGGGGCAGCCTCCCTTTGATGGTGCCGCCGCAGACCAGCACCATCGCGTCTCACCTTCCAAAAGCCGTCGGCGTGGCGCTGTCCATCGCCAAGGCCAACGACATGAAACTCCAGTCCAGCCTGCCGCGAGATTCGGTCGTGCTGTGCAGCTTCGGTGATGCGTCCATCAATCACTCCACCGCACTGGGCGCAGTCAATGCCGCGATGTGGACGGCCCATCAAAACGTACCGATGCCCATTGTATTCCTGTGCGAGGACAATCAGATCGGTTTATCGGTGCCGACACCACCGCAATGGATTCAATCACAGTATTCGAACCGGAGGGACCTATTTTACGTTCCGGTAGACGGCCTCGATCTGTTCGACTTGCACGTCCAGGGGAAAAAGGCGGAGCAATACGCACGGGAACACAGAAAACCGGTATTTCTTCATATGACAACGGTACGTTTACTGGGTCATGCCGGATCCGAAGTCGAATTGGTCTACCGGTCATTAGACCGCATTCAGCAGGCCGAGGGGCAGGATCCCCTGCTGCACAGTGCACGGCTGGTCATCGAAAACGGAATAATGAAAGCCGCGGAGGTAATCGACCTGTACCAGCGCATCGAGCGGCGCGTCGAAGAGGAATCCGAGCGGGCGGTCGTGAGGCCGAAACTGGAAACAGCGGCTCAGGTCAGGTCCGCGCTGATTGCGTGCCGGAACAGGCGAACGATACCCGCCATACCCATCGGCGAACAGCGTAGACGGGCATTCGCCGATGACTTCGACAAATTGCCCAAACCCCAGCACATGGCAAAATTGATCAACTGGGGTTTGAGGGATGTCCTGCTTCGCTATGATAGTGCCGTTTTATTTGGCGAAGACGTGGCACAAAAAGGTGGCGTGTACAACGTTACCGACGGGCTGTACAAAACGTTCGGTGCCCGGCGCATATTCAATTCGCCCCTGGACGAACAATCCATCTTGGGCACGGCGATAGGCCTGGCTCACAACGGTTTCCTGCCCATTCCGGAAATCCAGTTCCTCGCCTACATACACAATGCGGAGGACCAGATCAGGGGAGAGGCGGCCACGCTTGCGTTCTTCTCCCAGGGCCAGTTCACCAATCCCATGGTAATAAGGATCGCGGGACTAGGTTATCAGAAGGGATTCGGCGGGCACTTCCACAACGATAACTCCCTGGCCGTCTTTCGCGACATCCCGGGGCTGATCATCGCGATCCCGTCGAACGGTGCAGACGCCGTTCGCATGTTTCGAACGTGCATGCGGCAGGCATACGAAAATGGGCGAGTGTGTGTTTTTATCGAGCCCATTGCACTGTACATGACAAAAGACCTGCACGATACCGGGGATCGGGGTTGGACGCGTACCTATCCCGCCCCGAACGAGGAGGCACCGCTTGGAACGGTCAGACGTCACGGTTCCGGCCATGACGCCGTCATACTCACCTACGGAAATGGGGTGTATTACTCAATGCAGGCGCAAAAAGAGCTCGGTGAGAATCACGGTGTTCAAACCAGTGTGGTGGACCTCATGTGGATGGCACCGGTCAACCGATCGGATCTCATGGCGCAGATCGTAGACGCAAAGAGTATATTGATCGTGGACGAGTGCAGAAGAACCGGGTCCTGGAGTGAGGGGCTGGTGGCAATGATCGTGGACAACGCCGATCCACTGCCATCAATCAGGGTAGTGGCCGCCGACGACTGCTTCATCCCGCTAGGTATTGCTGCCGCGGCCGGTCTTCCCGGAAAGCAGGACATCGTCAGCGCGGTGTTGAATATGATCTGATCGATCCCGAAGCAAAAAGGGGACAGATTTATTTTTCCTCGTAATGTTGTGGCGCGGACACCATGCCAACACGCACCGGATTCAATTCTATGTTTCGGCAACAAGCGAGCAATTACCGATCTGTTTAATTTGGACTGGATCGAAAACGGCTCTCCCACAACGTCCCGGTACGCCCTTCGACATTAATCACATAGCGAGTTTGGCTCCGCCGTTCCGGCTCTGCGTAGTCTTCTAGCCCGCGTTTCTCATCAGGATCCCGAGCGATTGCGCAGGACGGGTGCCGATGAACGCCGGGCTGAAAAAATCGCCGGG
>JAHEIO010000102.1:2926-12206 GCA_024639325.1 Gammaproteobacteria bacterium | reverse complement strand
TATTGCTGAAGAACACCGTGAGCCAAATGATCTATAAACACGCGATCTCAACCGTGGTTCCAAGCCGCCCGGTCAAGATCCCGATTGACGACGACGAAGCTGAAAGTTCCTGACCCGACAACCACGTGCCGGAGCCTATACCGGGGACAGCGAGTCGAATCCGGACCGGGTCCGCTGCCTGCCGGGCGGGATCGCAGGCGTGATTATTGCGGAAGCATGCCGATGCCGGCAGCCGATATCCTGATCACGCCGACCGTGTCGGCCCGGACCACACGACCATCAAGAGGTCAAACATTCCCGGCGGCCCCGTTGCAATATGCAGGTTGAAGACAAGTTTCTGAAAGAAAAAGTGATTCTGGTGCACCAGCGGGCCGAGCGTTTTGATAGTGAACACTCCCTCGAAGAGTTGCGCCTGCTCGCCGAAAGTGCCGGTGCCGACGTCGCCGGCCGTGTGTACACTTCGCGCAAAATACCGCATCCTGCCACCTACATCGGTAAGGGCAAGGTGGCCGAACTGTCACGACAGGTCGATGCGCTTGGAGCGGACCTGATTATCGTCGACCACCCGATATCCCCTATCCAGGAACGCAACCTGGAACGTGCGGTCGGCTGCCGGGTTCTGGATCGAACGGGATTGATCCTCGATATATTTGCGCAACGCGCCGCCACCCGTGAGGGTAAGCTGCAGGTGGAACTGGCACAACTTCGCTACCTGTCTACCAGGCTGGTCAGGGGTTGGACCCACCTCGAACGTCAGAAAGGAGGCATCGGTCTGCGCGGACCCGGAGAAACACAACTGGAGGCGGACAGGCGTTTGATCGGCCAGCGGATCAAGCATCTGAAGCGGCGTCTGGAGAAGGTGTCGTCTCAGCGGGATATAAGAAGAAAATCACGGCGCAAGGTACCCATTCCCACGGTGTGTCTGGTGGGGTATACCAATGCCGGAAAATCGTCATTGTTCAACAGGTTGACCGGTGCCGACGTCGTCGCGGAAGACCAGCTGTTCGCCACCCTCGACCCGACCATGCGGCGGCTGGAACTGCCCGATCGGGGATCAGTCGTGTTGTCGGACACCGTCGGATTCATACGAGATCTGCCGCACACCCTGGTGCAGGCTTTTCACTCGACACTCGAGGAAGTCAGCCAGGCGGACTTGCTGCTCCACGTCGTGGATGCCGGTGATGAAGAGCACGACATCTACATTGAACAGGTCAACGCCGTGCTGGACGAACTGGGTGCCGGAGATATACCTACCATCACCGTTTTCAACAAAATCGATCTCACCGGAGGCGAGAGCCGGTGCGAACAAAACGAGAACGAGGAAGACCGTCCCGAGAGCATATGGCTGTCCGCCCACAGCGGAGACGGCGTCGGGTTGCTGCTGGACGCTATCCAGCGGCAAATTGGCCGGCTCAATCGCGGTTATGCGTTTTATATTCCCGTAACCGCGGCAAACGTCCGGGCGTTTCTCTACCGTCATGCCAATGTTTTGGACGAGGACTGTGACCACGACGGGGCCTGGGTGGTACGCGCGGAAATTTCGGATTTGGAACTGGGCCGTCTGCTCAGTTTCCATCGGTTCGACGAGTGTTCGGTGGTTGCAGACCAGCAGGCACCGGTCCAGCTTGCGGGGTGAGGGTGAACGAATACCCCACTCGCGTTGTCATGTTACAATACCTCGTTTGTGCCGAGTTTCGGTGAGTCGTTGTACTAGGAGCGAATAGATGCCTTGGAATCAACCTGGTTCAGGTGGTAACAAAGATCCATGGGGCGGCGGTGGTGGTGGCCGCCAGAGTCCGCCCGACCTTGATGATATCGTCAAGAATGTTCAGAAAAATCTGAGCGGATTGCTTGGAGGGAAGCGTGGCGGAGGCGGAGGCGGTGACAAAAGCACTTCCGGGGGTTCCGGCGCATCCAACAAAATCGGAATCTTCATTGCGGTCCTGGCTGCCATCGCATTGTGGACCTGGCAGAGTATTTATCAAGTGGAGCAGGGTTATATCGGCATCGAGCTGCGCTTCGGCCAGTATTCTGAAACCACGCAAGCCGGCCTGCAGTGGGCGTGGTGGCCGATCGAAGAAGTTATGCTGGTGAACACCCAGAAGGTCAATACCGTCGAGGTTGGTTACCGCACGTCCGGTGCCAACAGGCAAAGCTCGGCGGTGCCACGGGAGGCGCTCATGCTGACCGCGGACGAGAACATCGTCGATCTGGAGCTCGCCATCCAGTTCAACATCAAGAATCCTACGGATCTGGTGTTCAACGTCGCTGAATACCCCTGGGATACGGAAGCGGTCGTTCGCGGTGCTACCGAAAGCGCGCTGCGTGAAATCGTTGGATCGAGCGAAATGGACTTCGTACTTACCGACGGGCGGGCGGAAGTGGCGCGGGCCACCAAAGCGCTGCTTCAGATAGTCCTGGACCGTTATCAGACGGGCATAAACATCCTGGCGGTAGAGATGCAGGATGCCCAGCCGCCGAAGGAGGTGAAACCCGCGTTTGACGATGCGGTAAAAGCACGTGAGGACCAGGTCAGGCTGATCAACGAAGCGGAAGCCTATGCCAACGATATCATCCCGCGCGCACGCGGTCGTGCAGCCAGGATCGTACAGCAGGCGGAGGGCTACAAAGCCGCCGTCATAGCGCGCGCCAATGGTGAAGCTTCGAGGTTCTCCCAGATCCTGGGTGAGTATAAGAACGCCCCGGACATTACGCGGGACCGTTTGTATCTCGAGTCGATCGAGGAAGTGCTGGCCAATTCCAGCAAGCTGATGATCGATCAACAAGGTGGCAACAACGTGATTTATCTGCCGCTCGACCAATTGATACGCCAGCGCCGCGCGGAGCCAACGACATCCGCGAGCGACAGAGGTGTCGACTTTGGCGACAGCCAGATTGCCGGCACGGGCAGCCAAAGCGAAAGCCGCAGCCGCTCCGGTCTGCGTGACAGGGGGAACTGACAATGGGTGGCAAAGGATTAATAGGAATCATCGTTCTGATAGCCGCCGCCGCGGTGGTTGCATCGATGATTTACACCGTTGACGAAAGAGAGAAGGCGCTCGTATTCAAATTCGGTGAAATCATCGAATCCAACGACCAGCCGGGTCTGCATTTCAAGACGCCGTTCATCAATACCGTCAAGAAGTTCGACGCCCGTATTCAAACCATGGACGCGGCGCCCGAGCGCTATCTGACGGTCGAGAAAAAGAATCTGGTAGTGGACTCCTTCGTCAAATGGCGTATTCGTGACGTCGCCAAATATTTCGTGACGGTGAGCGGACTGATTTCCTCCGCCCAGGCGCGACTGGCGCAGCGGGTCAACGACAGCCTGCGCGAGGAATTCGGCACGCGTACGGTACAGGAGGTTATTTCCGGTGATCGCGCGACCATCATGGACGTGGTGCGGGAGAAGACCAACGAGCAGGCGCAGGAAATCGGCGTTGAAGTCGTCGACGTTCGTCTCAAGCGGGTTGATCTTGATCCCGAGGTCAGCGAAACCGTCTACCAGAGAATGGTGGCGGAGCGTTCCCGCGTGGCCAAGGAGCTGCGGGCAAAGGGCGCCGAGCAGGCGGAAATTATCAGGGCGAATGCCGAAAGAAAGCGCGAGATCACCGTTGCCGAAGCGGTTCGAGATTCCGAGATTTTACGCGGTAACGGGGATGCCACGGCGACCAAGATCTATGCGGATTCATTCGGCGCAGACGCTGAGTTTTTCAGCCTGTATCGGAGTCTCAACGCCTACAAACAGACCTTCAACAGCCAGGATGACCTGATCGTTCTGGAGCCGAGTTCAGACTTTTTCCAGTACTTCAACAGCTCGCGACCTGGCGCCGGAAAATCGGCGACATCGCCGGAGATGCAAGCGCCCTCGACGCAGTAGCCTGTTTCCAGAGGTACAGTGAGTGATCAATTGGTATGACTTGCTCGCTGCCCTGGCACTGGTGCTGGTACTCGAGGGAATTTTCCCGTTCGTCAATCCGGCCGGAATGCGCAGGAAACTCGAGATGATTTCTCAGTTGGACGACGGCCAGCTGCGGACAATCGGCATGGTCAGCATGGCCATCGGTCTGGCACTGCTCTTCTTCGTTCGAAATTAAACGGCACCGCAGAACATGTCAAAGAACGTAGCGCTGATCGGTACCCAGTGGGGCGACGAAGGCAAGGGAAAAATCGTTGACTGGCTCACCGGGCGCGCCGATGCGGTGGTGCGATTCCAGGGCGGGCACAACGCCGGTCATACGCTCGTCATAGGGGGCGTCAAGACGGTACTGCATCTGATTCCGTCCGGGATATTGCGCGACAACGTGTTGTGCCTGATCGGCAACGGTGTGGTGTTGTCTCCCTCGGCGCTTCATACGGAAATTCGCAGGGTCGAAGATCTGGATGTCGACGTGATGGGGCGACTCAGGATAAGTGGAGCGTGTCCGTTGATACTGTCTTACCATGCCGCCCTCGACGCGGCCCGTGAGGCAGCGCGCGGCAGCGACGCCATCGGCACGACCGGACGCGGCATCGGGCCGGCCTACGAGGACAAGGCATCGCGCCGCGGGCTGCGGTTCGGTGACCTGATCGAGTCGCCGAATTTCGCGGACAGACTTCGCGATGTGATGGATTATCACAATTTCGTGCTGGCGAAATACTTCGGGGCCGACACCATCGACTACGACGCTGTTCTCGATGAGTGTCACCACTTGAGGGAAGTGTTCAGGCCGCTTCTCGCCGATGTCTCCGGGATTCTCTATTCCTTGGGTCGGGAAGGCCGGGCGGTCATGTTCGAAGGCGCACAGGGCGCGCTGCTCGATATCGATCACGGAACCTACCCCTTCGTGACGTCGTCGAATACCACCGCCGCGGCCGCGGCCTCGGGCAGTGGTGTGGGCCCGCTGGCGATCGACCACGTACTGGGGATAGCGAAGGCGTACACCACACGGGTGGGGAGCGGGCCGTTCCCGACCGAACTCAAAGACGAGGTGGGTGAAAGGTTGGCGGATCGGGGACAGGAATTCGGAGCCACGACGGGCCGGCCGCGGCGCTGCGGTTGGTTCGATGCGGTGTTGCTGCGTCACGCGAATCGCATTAACAGCCTGAGCGGGCTGTGTATTACCAAACTCGACGTACTGGACGGGCTGGACACGGTGAAAATCTGTACGGCGTACCGCCGCAATGATGAAATCCTCCAAACCCTGCCAATGGGCGCGGAAGCGGTGGCGGGATGCGAGCCCATATACGAGGAAGTGCCGGGCTGGTCAGAAGCTACTCAGGGCGCCCGCGAATTGTCGGATCTGCCGCAGAATGCGCGGGACTATTTGCGACGAATAGAAGAATTGGTCGATGCTCCCATAGAAATCGTGTCCACAGGCCCTGATCGTGTGGAGACGATTTGCCTGCGACACCCGTTTGACCCATAGGGGCCTGGGCGGGGTTACGGATAGGTAGCCAGGCGAGGCTCAACTAGTATAATATATTTCTAAATCAATAACATTTGTGTGCTTGCAAGACATCGACGGTGACGCAGAAAACACCGGCCGGGTCGTGCCAGAGTCAGAAAATGACTCCGCCACCGTAAGTATTAACTCGCCACTAACATTCAAATCCACTAAAAGAGGAAACCATAGATGAAGTTACTCAAGACCCTAGCAGCGGGTGCAGTTGCGCTCGCGATTTCAGCACCGGCTTATGCCGCGGACATCGTCATCGGGGTACCCAACTGGCCATCGGTCAACGTTACCGCCAACGTGCTGAAGGTCATTCTCGAAGACAATTTTGGCCTGGAGGTTGAGCTGCAGAACGGTACCAATCCGATCGTCTTCGAGGCCATGGATTCGGGCAGTATGCACGTGCACCCGGAAGTCTGGCTGCCCAACCAGTCCAATCTGCACAATAAGTTCGTCAAGGAGAAGGGGACGGTAAGCATGAACCCAAACGGCGTCTCCGCATTTCAGGGCATGTGCGTAACGAAATACACCGCGGACGAGCACGGCGTCTCGAAGATATCGGACCTGACCGACCCGGATATCGCCAAGCTGTTCGACACCGATGGTGACGGCCTGGGCGAAATCTGGATTGGCGCACCTGGGTGGGCGTCCACCAACGTCGAGAAGGTGCGAGCCAAGAGCTACGGCTACTCCGAAACCATGAATCTCACGGAAATGGACGAGACGCTCGCGCTGGCGGAGGTGGACAACGCCGTCGTGCAGAAAAAACCAATCGTTTTTTTCTGCTACACACCGCATCACATGTTCGCCCTGCATGAACTGGTGATACTGGAGGAGCCGGAATACGATGCAGCCAAGTGGAACGTGATTCAGCCCACGGATGATCCGAACTGGCTGGAAAAATCGTCCGCACCCGTCGCGTGGGATCTGGCTTATCTTCACATCCACTATGCGAGCGCGCTCGAAACGGCCCAGCCAGAAGTCGCCTCGCTTTTGTCGAAAGTCAAGCTGGACACGGATACCGTCTCGAAGATGACGTTTGCGCTGGTGGTCGAAAAGCAGGACCCGCTTGAATATGCCAAGGCGTGGGTTGCGGAAAACGGCGACATGGTGGAGAAATGGCTCAGGTAGTGGAGCAACCATACAGCTAATAATTATAAGAATGTCACCGGCAATGCCGGTGACATTCACCAAGTTCGGCGAAGGCCGTCGGGAGGCGCTGTGAGCGAAGACGTAATCGTGCTCGACGACGTGTGGAAGATCTTCGGCCACCGTGATCAGGAGGCAATGGCCGCCATCAAGAGCAAGGGCCTGAGCAAACCCGAGGTGCTCGAGGAATTCGGCTGTGTGGTTGGCATCGCTCAGTGCTCGTTCAAGGTCACGAGGGGGGAAATTTTCTGCGTCATGGGGCTGTCGGGATCCGGCAAGTCCACGATGGTGCGTCATTTGAACCGGCTCATCGAGCCCACCGCCGGCAGCATCAGCGTACTCGGCAAGGACATGCTCACACTGGGGGAAGAAGATCTCAGGGAAATGCGCGCCGTCCACATCGGCATGGTTTTCCAGCACATGGCCTTGTTTCCGCACAGGACGGTGCGCGACAACGTCGCATTTCCACTCTATGTCCGAGGCGAGCCCAAATCAAAGCGCTGGGAGGTCTCTCAGCACTGTTTGAGCCTGGTCAATCTCGACGGTTACGAGGACCGGTTCCCCCGGGAGTTGTCCGGCGGTATGCAGCAGCGTGTGGGACTGGCCCGGGCGTTGGCGTCCAATCCTGAAGTATTGCTGATGGACGAACCTTTTTCCGCGCTGGACCCGCTTATCCGCCGGCAGCTGCAGGAGCAGTTCATGGCCCTGTCAGCCGAGTTGCACAAGACAACCGTGTTCATAACCCATGACCTGGATGAGGCCATCCGGATCGGTAACCGCATCGCCATCATGAAAGACGGCATCATCGTACAGATCGGTTCCCCGGAAGAGATCGTAACCAATCCTATTGATGATTACGTGCGCGATTTTGTCGAGGGCATCTCGACATTGAAGCTGGTGTTCGCTCATTCGATCATGACCGATATCAACACCTATGAGTCAGGCTACGGTCACGATATGAGTAAAGCGATTCGAACATCGCACGATACCGATTTGAGCGGTTTGATAGACCTGTCCGCCACCACGGATCAGCCCATAATCATCACAGACGACGGCAAAGATGTGGGTGTGGTGGACAAGACCACGCTGCTCAAAGGCATTAAAGGGGGACAGGATTGATGCAAGAAACCGGTATTGTTGCGACCCCGAAGACCCTCGGCAGTTCAATCGGTGAATTCGTCCAGGAGAACGAGGAGTACTACACCCGAGAGTTCGAAAAGATTCAGTCCGCCACCGAACTGCCCCGATCCTGGAATACGATGGCGGCGGTGGCGGGTCCCTTCTGGGGCGCGGCTCGTGGATTGTGGGGTTATTTCTGGACATTCCTGGTGCTGGAACTGATGGCCCTGGTTCAGCTTGGCCGCGGCCTGTGGGGCGAGCTCGGCGCAGACAAGATCGCCCGCGCTGAAAAACTGAATGATCGTTACCGGGAGCTGTACGCCAAGGCTCAGGCAGCCCTGCAGGCGGGCGATGCGGACGCCCAAGGCCTGATCACCACCGCGGGCAACCTGAAGCGAACGGCAGAGCGAGTCATGGTGGAAGCCCAGGAAGCGGCGGCCGGCGCCACCAAACTCATCATTATCGGCCTGGTCATATTTATCGTGCTGCGGATCTTTCAGGGTTTTTACGCCAATTTGAGGTACGAAAAGCAGTATTTGACCTGGCGCGCGGAACCTAATACTCCATCCGGGTTCAGTTGGATTTGGGTTGGTTTCTCGGCGGCGCTGTGGCTGGCCATCGTGCCCTTGACGCTGTACCGTTTTACCGTTACCAAACCGCACCCTTTCATCACCCAGTTCCCGATAGACAAGCAGTTGTTCACACCTATCGCGAACTGGATGGAGGGCGGCTTTGACTGGCTGTCAATACACGGTGCGGGCGTATTCGACAGCATTATCGGCGGTATCAGGGCCATACTCGACGGCCTGGAGGTCGTATTCGTGCAAACGCCGTGGCCGGTAGTCATGACCGTAATCCTTGTCACCGCCTGGCGGCTGGCCGGGCCGCGGGTGGCGCTGTTCACCGCCGCCGCGCTCGCCTACCTGGCCTTTTTGGGTCTCTGGGAGGTCAGCATGGCAACCGTGGCTTTGCTCGGCGCCGCCGCCTTCCTCTGCCTGGTATTCGGTATTCCGCTCGGCATCTGGTTTGGTAAGAGCCAACGCGCGTACAACGCGGCGCTGCCGGTACTGGACTTCATGCAGACGATGCCCGCGTTCGTGTATCTCATTCCAATCATTGCGTTTTTCGGCACGGGTAAACCACCGGGCGTCCTGTCTACGATTATTTTCGGCATGCCGCCGGTCATCCGTCTCACCGCACTGGGTATGCGCGGAGTGCCCGAGGGAACCAAAGAAGCGGCATTGGCGTTCGGCGCCACCAAACGTATGCTGCTGCGGGACATCGAAATACCCTTGGCCATGCCGTCGATAATGACCGGCATCAACCAGACTATCCTGATGTGCCTGTCGATGGTGGTCATCGCCTCCCTCATCGGGGCGGGTGGGCTCGGGCGGAACGTTCTCGAAGCTCTGCAGTATGCGGCAAAAGGGCAGGGGATGCTGGCCGGTTTGGCCATCTTGTTCTGCGCCATGGTCATCGACCGGATCGTCCAGGGGCACTACCGGCGCCGGACCGAAAGGCATTGAATGCCGTAGATGTGACCCGGTTTTTTTGTACTGAATAATCGGTAATCGTAC
>JAHEIO010000102.1:0-2826 GCA_024639325.1 Gammaproteobacteria bacterium | reverse complement strand
TACAGCGGGAGAAAAACCGTGTCAGATTTTCCAATATTAAATCAAATGGGCATCAGCAAACCCGAGGATATCGACCGGTACTCACTTCAAACGGTCAACAATATCGATATCCTGCGTGTGGTTTACAAGCACAAAAAAGGGTCGTTTCTGCCGGTCAGCAAGCGCTTTCGTTTCGAGCGTACCGAGGAATTGGTGCTGGCCAAAGACGGTGATTCGCGCGATGCCCAGGTGCTCACCGAAACCTCACCTTTCCTTCGACAAGCGATGGTCGAACTGGATACGGTCGTACGCACCAGACGCGACACCTCTAAGCGTATCGCGCTGATCAGAGAAGAACTGGCACGCCTGAACGATGAGATGAACAGCCGGGTCGCCTATATTCAGTCGCTGGTTGAGGAACTGCAATCCTAGTCAGGCCGTCACGTCCGAATTGACGGTCCGGCCTCCGCTATCCGGGTCATCACCTGCTCGCGATGCGGTTCGAACCGCATCGCGCCGGCGCCGATTACGCCGGCATAAACGCCCGCGCATACAATTTCGTGCCGACGTAATCACACATTACCCCATTGCATAGAGGGCGCTTTTCATGGCCGAAATTACTCATTATCAAATGCTGATCGACGGCACCTGGGTCGACGCATCCGACGGCGAAACCTTCGACAGCGTCAATCCGACCAGCGGCGAAGTCTGGTCGACTGCGCCAGAGGCGAACGCCAACGATATCGATCGTGCGGTGCGCGCCGCAGATCGCGCCTTCAGCGAAGGCCCGTGGGCATCGATGTCCCCTACCGAGCGAGGGCATTGCCTGCGTCGTCTCGCCGATCTGCTGGTCGATAAATCAGAGGATCTGGGTCGAATCGAATGCACCGATACTGGCAAGATGTTCAAGGAAACCCGCTGGCAGGCCAAGTACGTCGCCGAGTTCTTTCATTTCTACGCCGGTTGCGCCGACAAGATCCACGGCGAAACCCTGCCTATCGACAAGCCCGATTTGTTTGTCTTCACCCACCGCGAGCCGCTCGGCGTTATCGCGGCAGTGGTGCCGTGGAATTCGCAGCTTTTTTTAAGCGCGGTGAAAATCGGCCCGGCGCTGGCCGCTGGTAACACCGTGGTCATCAAAGCGTCCGAGTTCGCCTCGGCGGCCATGCTGGAATTTGGCCGGCTGATCGAGCAGGCGGGCATTCCTCCGGGAGTCGTCAACATCGTTACCGGTCACGGCAATCCCTGTGGAACAACACTGACGTCGCACCCCTTGGTGTCGCGCGTTTCCTTTACCGGCGGACCCACCGCGGCGCAGCATATTCTCTGCAATTCGGCAAGCAATTTTGCTGAAGTGTCGCTGGAGCTTGGCGGCAAGTCGCCTTTTATCGTGTTTGACGATGCCAATATCGAAGGCGCGGTAAACGGTGCACTCGGCGCCATTTTTGGTGCCGCGGGGCAGAGTTGCGTGGCCGGTTCGCGCCTGTATTTGCAGGAGAGCATAGCCGACCAATTTTTGCCGCGCATGGCGGAGCAGGCAAAAAACATCCTGCTAGGCGATCCGATGGAGGAAGATACTCAGATGGGGCCACTGTGCACCAACGCGCAGCTGGAGCACGTAAAGCGCGAAGTTGCGTACGCCCAAACCGAGGGCGGCGAAGTCCTTTGCGGCGGCAAGCAACCGGAAGGGCTGGGCGGCCTTTATTACGAACCCACTATCATCGCCTGCCCGCGACAAGATTTGCGCATCGTCGATACCGAACTGTTCGGCCCGGTGTTGAGCGTGCTACGTTTCAAAGACGAGGACGAAGCCATTCGCTTGGCAAACGACACCAAATACGGCTTGGCTGCGGGCATCTTCACTCGTGACAGCGCCCGCTCGCTGCGCGTCGCCAGGCGCGTCAAAGCCGGAATCGTATGGGTAAACACGTACCGTGTCGTGTCGCCGATTGCGGAGTTTGGCGGCATGAAAAGTTCCGGCTACGGGCGTGAAAGCGGATTTCAGGCGATCTACGACTACACACGCCCAAAAACGGTGTGGATGAACACATCCAGCGAGCCCCTCGGCAATCAGTTTGTCGCGCGCTGACACCGATGCCTGAGCGAACACGATTGGACAAATGCATAGGAGCACAATGCATTGCGGAGTTGCTGCAAGAGAATTCGATGTTTGGCCTGAAAATAGAAAATCGATAGTCCAATTCGAAGGCGCATATGATGAATTCGATATTTCGTCGTTTCGAAGGAGCCTCTGATGAATTCAATATGTCGTCGTTTCGAAGGAGTCTCTGATGAATTCGATAATTCGTCGTTTCGAAGGAGTCTCTGATTAATTCAATATGTCGTCGTTCCGAAGGAGCCTCTGATGAATTCAATATGTCGTCGTTTCGAAGGAGCATCTGATGAATTCAATATGTCGTCGTTCCGAAGGAGCCTCTGATGAATTCAATATGTCGTCGTTCCGAAGGAGCCTCTGATGAATTCAATATGTCGTCGTTACGAAGGAGCCTCTGATGAATTCAATATGTCGTCGTTTCGAAGGAGCATCTGATGAATTCAATATGTCGTCATTGCGAGCGAAGCGAAGCAATCCAGAGTCTTTGTTATTCAAGGATTTCTGGATTGCCGTGTCCTGCCACGCTTCGCTCGCAGCTTCGACGCGCTCCTCGCCATGCCGCAATAAATCAGAGTTTCCCAAAGTAATTGCGTCGGTAATCGGTAAAATTCGGACGAACATGATCGTTAATGCAGCGGGGTCCTGTGGCGCCGCCGACCGCCGAGACCATATTGGAGAGACGGGTTTGTATAAGGACAACAGGGCCGGTGTTTGAATCCGCCAACGGCACG
>JAHEIO010000101.1 GCA_024639325.1 Gammaproteobacteria bacterium | reverse complement strand
CGGGGCGCCGCTCCTACAACACCGATTGCCCTATCGCGGCGGGGCGCCGCTCCTACAGGGTCACTGGGGGCTAGTGGCTCAGAATCTGGCTCAGGAACAGTTTTGTCCTGTCGTGCTGAGGGTTATCGAAGAATTCTTGGGGTTCGTTCTGTTCTATGATCTCGCCTTCGTCCATGAAGATTACCCGGTGTGCCACCGCCGTGGCGAAACCCATTTCGTGGGTCACACACAGCATGGTCATGCCGCTTTCGGCCAGTTCGATCATGACGTCGAGCACTTCCTTGATCATTTCCGGGTCGAGGGCGGAAGTGGGTTCGTCGAACAGCATGATCCTGGGATTCATGCACAGGGATCGGGCGATGGCCACGCGCTGTTGTTGACCGCCGGATAGCTGCCCCGGAAACTTGGCCGCCTGCTCGGGGATTTTTACCCGTTCCAAGTACGTCATGGCGATTTCTTCCGCCTCCGCCTTGGGCGTCTTGCGCACCCAGATCGGCCCGAGAGTCAGGTTCTCCAGCACCGTCAGATGCGGGAAGAGGTTGAAGTGCTGGAATACCATGCCTACTTCGGAACGGATCTTTTCGATGTTCTTGAGGTCCCCGGTCAGCTCCGTGCCGTCGACGTTGATGGAGCCTTGCTGATGCTCCTCGAGACGGTTGATGCATCGGATCAGGGTCGATTTGCCCGAACCCGAGGGTCCGCAGATCACGATCCTTTCCTTGGCGGCCACATCCAGATTGATGTCTTTCAGCACATGGAACTCACCGTACCACTTGTGCATGTCTTTGATCGAAATGATTGTCTTTGATTCTTTGGAATCAGATGCGTCGTTTGCCGGTTGGGCATTCTGAATTTCGTTTGCCATGTTCGATGACCTTGATCTAGTGACCGGTATGAAGTTTTTTCTCGAGATACAGCGAATACCTGGACATGCCGAAGCAGCACAGAAAGAAGAATACCGCGATGAACAGATAGACCTCGCGCGCCAGTCCTGCCCATTCCGCATCAGCCAGCGCCGCGCGCCCGATGCCGAGAGGATCCAGCATGCCGATGATGATGACCAGCGTGGTGTCCTTGTAGAGTCCGATAAAGGTGTTGACGATTCCCGGAATGGATATCTTCAGCGCCTGCGGCAGGATGATCAGCCGGGCCGACTGCCAATAGGTCAGACCGAGTGCGTCGGCCGCCTCGTACTGCCCGCGCGGCATGGCCTGCAACCCGCCGCGGACGACCTCAGCGATGTAGGCCGCGGAAAACAGGGTGACCATGATGAGCACCCGCATCAACAGGTCGAAGGTCGTGCCCGGCGGCAGGAAATAGTTGAGCATGGTCGAGGCCACGAATAGCAGGGCGATCAAGGGCACACCGCGTATGAATTCGATGAAGATCACGCAAATGGTGCTCAGCGCGGGCATATTGGAAATTCTTCCCAGTGCCAGTGCAACGCCTATCGGCAGCGAGAAGAATATGCCGGTGACGCCAATAATGAAGGTCAGCATGATGCCGCCGAACTCGTTGGTGGGGACCGGGGTCAAGCCAAATCCGCCGATCAGCAACCAGCCGGCAATGAACGGAAATGCAATGCAGTACCAGAGCAGGTATTTTCGACCCGGGCACTTGTCCCAGAGTATGGGTAGCAGAAACAAAATCAGCATGACGAAGCACAGGTTGACGCGCCAGCGCTCCGCTTCGGGATAGAAGCCGTAGATGAACAGGCTCAGCCTGGACTGGATGAATGCCCAGCACGCGCCGGCTTCCGGTTCCGACATCTGCGCCCAGCAGTCCTTCCTGTCGGTCGCGCTCCAGATCGCCTCGATGAATACCCAGTTGATTATGGGCGGGATGATTATCCACAAGACCCATAGGGCCAGCAGCGTCAAAATCACGTTGAACGGCGACGAAAACAGGTTGTCCCGCATCCAGGCGATCGGCCCGGAGGTCAAAATTGGCGCCGGCCAGTTCGGGTGGGTGCCCGGTTCGTGCTCTTGTTTAGGCGTTGCAGCGTTATCGTTCACATTCAGCCCCCCGTCACCGTGCGACCAGCTTCATTCTGCGGTTGAACCAGTTCATGATTGCGGAAATGGTCAGTGAAAATATGAGATAGATGACGATGACGATGGACATGGTTTCCATCTCCTTGCCGGTCTGCATCAGCGAGATTCCGCCGATGGTGGCCACCACGTCCATATAGCCGATGGCGATGGCGAGGGACGAATTCTTGGTCAGGTTCAGGTACTGGCTGGCGAGCGGCGGGATGATGACCCGCAGTGCCTGCGGCACGACCACCAGCTGCAGCACCCGGTTTTGCCTCAGTCCCAGCGCCCGGGCCGCCTCGGTCTGGCCGTGGCTCACGGATATGATACCGCCGCGGACAATTTCAGCGATGAACGAGGCGGTGTAATAGGACAGAGCCAGCCACAGCGCCAGGAATTCGGGCCTGAGCGCCATGCCGCCCTTGTAGTTGAAGCCCTTGAGTACCGGGAAATCCCAGGACAGCGGCATGCCGGTGAGCAGGAACATCAGCCCGGTAAATCCCACCAGGAGGCCCAGGGAGATCCAGAACACCGGATAGATCTTGCCGGTGGCATCCTGCACCTTCTTGGCCCAGCGCTTGAAGAATACGATGGCGACAATGGCCGCGATGAAGGCCATCACTACCAGCCAGAAGCCCTCTTCGAACACCGGCGCCGGTACGAAGAATCCCCGGTTGGAGATAAAGAAATGCTCCCCCAGCGGGATCGCCTGCTTGGGCGGCGGCAGGGTTGTGACGATGACGCCGTGGATCAGCAGGATGTGCAGCAGGACGGGTACGTTTCGCGTGAATTCGATCACACAATACACGATGCGGCTGACCAGCCAGTTCTTGGACAACCTCATGACGCCCATCAGGAAGCCCAGAATGGAGGCCAGAATGATACCGCAGACCGCCACCAGCAGGGTGTTGCCAATGCCGACCCACATGGCGCGCATGTGGGTGTCCCGCGAAGTGTATTCGATGAACGGCGAAAACGTAATATCGTAGGCCGCGGTCGACCACAGAAAATCGAAACTGAATTCCTTGCCGATCGCCTCCAGGTTGATCGCGACGTTGCGCGCCGCAAGCGCCAGCAGGGCAAACAGCACCACCATGGTGACGATTTGAATGATTACGGAACGGCTTTCCTCGTGGCGCCACAGACGGGTAATGACATTGCCCGAAGTGTCGACCGGTGGTGCAGTTGTTGCAGGAGTCGAGTTCATGTCATCCAGGATCCTCTATCCAGCCAAGGAGAGTGTCAGGCTTTAGCCTGAAAAAGATTTGTGCCGGCTTCGTGATCGAAACCGGCACGTATCGAGTAGTTTAATGTCGCTGGTCCGCTGTTAGCGGAAAGGCGGTGAGTACTGAAGACCGCCTTCGGTCCACAGCGCATTCAGGCCGCGCTCCAGCCCGATTGGCGTGTTGGGTCCGATGTTGCGATCGAAGATCTCGCCGTAGTTGCCGACCTGCTTGATGATCTGGTAAGCCCAGTCGGCGGGCAGGCCCAGTTCTTCGCCCTGGTTGCCTTCGACACCCAGCAGACGCAGAATTTCAGGGTCCTTCGAACTCTTCATCTCGTCGACATTGGCCTGGGTCACGCCTTTTTCTTCCGCGGTGACGGTGGCGTAGTATACCCAGGTCACGATATCCGACCACTGATCATCGCCGTGCCGGGTGGCGGGGCCCAACGGCTCTTTGGAGATGATCTCGGGCAGGATGATGTGGTTTGCCGGATCGGTGAACGTCGAACGGGTCGCGGCGAGACCGGACGCGTCAGTGGTATACACGTCGCAGCGGCCGGCCAGATAGTTCTGGCGCCCTTCGTCGTTGGTTTCGATCGGCACGGCTTCGTACTTCATGCCGTTTGCAAAAAAGTAGTCCGCGAGGTTGAGTTCCGTGGTGGTACCGGTCTGGATGCACACGGAAGCGCCGTCCAGTTCTTTCGCGCTGTTGACTCCCAGATCCTTGCTTACCAGGAAGCCCTGGCCGTCGTAGTAATTGACGCCGTGAAAGCGCAGCTTGACGCCGACGTCACGGGAGAAGGTTATGGTCGTGTTGCGCCACAGCACGTCGCCCTCAGCGGAATTCAGCAGCGTGAAGCGGGTTTTGCCGGTGGAGGTTACCGCCTTGATCTTCTTGGCGTCGCCAAGCACCGCAGCGGCGGTTGCGCGGCAAAAGTCGACATCGAAGCCGTGCCATTCGCCGGACTCATCCGTATACGCAAAGCCCGGTACGCCGGTGCTGACCACGCAGTTCAGTGAGCCTCGTTTCTGTACATCCTCCAGGGTGCCGGCCTGGGCACCGCTGGTGATGCCCAGCGCGAGGGTGGCCGCGGACAATATTAGAGTAGGTTTGAATTTCATTTGGACTCCTCATGAATTGGCAGTTTTAATTGGGTTTTTGTCGTAACCGACCCGTCCGAGAGGCACACCCCGTGGACCAAATAATCGGTATTGGTCTAATGATAACCCTGTATGAATGGCATTTTCCACAGTTTTTAGTCGTTGCGTTCAGGCTTGCATGGAGCGCAACGTCCTGAAGATGCATGCTAAAGCGTTGCAAATGATGGGGAATCCGGATTTTTTCCGAATAACGGTCCGAGTGAGCGACGCTGGTAAAATTCGCCATCCAGCCCGGTCCTGGGCCACGGGGAAGGCGTGCCGGGGCTAATATATCTGATCCTTCAGTTTGGCGACCTGCGTCGACAATCCATCCAGGCCCTCGCTGTCGAACGTCTGTTTGGCAATCTCGAAGTAGTTTCTCGCCCGCCCCTTGTTGTCGTTCGAGACGTAGAGCAGAGCGAGGGCATCGGGCTGGCGACGATACATGGCCCGCTTCGACACGTTTTTCAACGACTTGTTTGCCAGTATGCGCAGTTTCCAGGCCCGGTCCTGGTCCCCTTGTGTGCGGTAGTG
Organism: Gammaproteobacteria bacterium; assembly: GCA_024639325.1. Taxonomy (GTDB): domain Bacteria; phylum Pseudomonadota; class Gammaproteobacteria; order Arenicellales; family JAANXG01; genus JAHEKE01. The sequence continues at coordinate 7,356 of JAHEIO010000101.1, read as the reverse complement.
GTTATAGAGTTGTCGGTAGTCACGGGCGCGTTCGATCTGGTGCACGCTCGCTTCGAACTCGGCATAACTACGATCGATCTCCCGCTCTATATCGTACAGTCTCCATTCCTCGATACCTGCCTGCCTCAGTACCTCCACGGTGGCGTTGGCTCGATGCAGTTGGCCCGAGGCGGCATACAGCCTTGCCGCAGCCATCGCCGACTGTTCGGCTTCGAACGTGTTGCCGTTGCGGGTATGGAGCTGAGCCAGCGAGTAGTGCGCACTGGCCGCGGTGCCATAGCGGTTTGCGGGAAGAGATTCGTCGACCACCTGCCTGAAGTTCTGCGCGGCGGCGGACAGCTGCCCGTTGCTCAGCTGCCATCTCGCGACGAGAAGCCGGTCATAGGTGCCGCCCGCGCTGCGCGCGATCTGCCGCGATTTTAGGTGGGCTCGCCCCAGCTGCATGTAAACCTGGGCCGCACCGACCGTGTCCCCCAGCGTCTGATAGACATCGAGCGCCTCCAGCAGGTACACCTCAGCCGAATCTATATCCTGCTCCTCGATGGACAGCTGGCCCAGTAGGGACATCACATGGCCCAGCTCATTTGTGTTGCCGCTGGAGACCGCGCCGGCCGCTTTGTTGAGCAGACGTTCCCGCAGCAGGCCATATTCCTTCTGATCCAGGAGCCGCGCCAGCTCGGCGCTCATTTCCCGCACCGTTCGTGCGGTCCCTGAAATCAGCTGCCTCTCCAGTTCCGGATCGAGCTCGAAACGTTTTGTTTCTTCGGCGACCGGGGACTCGATTTGTCGCGTCAGGTCGACGATGGGCTGGTAGGGATCGGACTGCTGGCTCAGAATATATTGCACTGCGACCAAGGCAGCCACGGATAGCAACCCGACGATAACGAGATAGTTGTGTCTCATTGAATTCATGGCCAGATCACCCTGGGTGGAATCTGCAATGCCGTTATGTTAACGAAAATGGGTTTGAAATTGGAGCTTTTTTACTTAATTCGTTAAAACTGTGGATTTGCCCGAAGTTAGGCGCAGATCGCCGCGCATTCGCTGCAAGATGAGGGCGGTTTACCTGCCGCCGGATACATCGATGAAGCACCCGGTGGAATACGAGGCGGCGCCCGACAGCAGCCAGATAATTGCCTCGGCGACTTCCTCCGGGTGGCCACCCCGCTGCATCGGCACGCCCGCCTTGACCCGATCCACCCGGCCGGGCTCGCCGCCGCTTGCGTGGATGTCCGTATAGATAATACCGGGCCGGACCGCATTGACACGGATGCCTTCCGCGGCGACCTCACCCGCTAGGCCTATCGTAAGCGCGTCTACCGCCGCCTTGGAGGCGGCGTAGTCCACGTATTCTCCGGGAGATCCGAGCTTGGACGCCATGGATGACACGTTTACGATCGCACCGCCCTTTCCCCCGTATGCGGACGACATGCGTTTTACGGCCTGCCGAGCGCAGATAAAGCAACCCGTTACGTTGGTTCTCATGATTCGATCGATACGGCCGGCATTCATGGCGTCGACCCGCATCTGCGGAGCCAGAATACCCGCGTTGTTTACCAGCGCGGACAGGACGCCGAGTTCCTTGTCGGAGGTTTCGAACATGTCGATGACGTCGGCCTCCACAGAGACATCGGCGCCGACCGCAATAGCCCGGCCCCCACGCTCCCTGATCTTTCTGACGACATCATCGGCAGCGGCCTCGTTGTGAAGGTAGTTGACGCAAACCCCGTAGCCGTGATCGGCCGCGAGAAGCGCGGTTGCTGCACCGATGCCGCGGCCCGCGCCGGTGACGATAGCCGTTTTGTCCTCCATCGCCAGATCTCCTAGACTCAACCCAGTTTGGCGCCATTGGGTACTGCTTGTTCCGGCACCGCCAGTACCACGCTGCCATCTTCGCGATAGAAGCCGGTGACGAGACATTCAGACTTCATTGGCCCGATTCGCTTCGGCGGAAAGTTGACTACCCCGACGACCTGTTTTCCGATCAGCTCGTCGGCCGGGTACAAGTCGGTGACCCGAGCGCTCGATCTGCGGCTGCCGATTTCCGGTCCGAAATCCACCGTTATCTTGTACGCGGGTCGCCTCGCCTCCGGGAACTCCTCTACGTCGACTATCGTACCGGCGCGCAGTTCGACGGCTTCGAACTCGGACCAGCTGATTTCTTTCATGTTGCCTCTCTCTGTTGTCGTTGCTCAATTCAGCCCGCATATTGCACCAGACCGGCGCCCGGCCAAACCTGTCCTGCGTCATCGGTCGGGATCCTAGTGCAATATACGGGCGATTTCGGACAGAGCCGTGGCGCAGTTCATCTCAAGCTTCAGTTCGAGCATGTCGTCGGCCCGTGTCCGGCCCAGGTTGACCGCCGCGATCGGTATCCCGTTTTCCCGCGCGTAGCGGCAAAACCGGAAGCCCGAATAGACGATCAAAGAAGAGCCCACGACCAGAACACCACGGCTTTCGCTCAGCCTCTTGAATGCCTTGTTTACCCGGGGCTTTGGCACCGACTCGCCGAAGTATACGACGTCGGGCTTGAGCGTCCCGTCGCATTTCATGCAGTTCGGAACCTCGAAAGCGGACAGGTCGATTTTATGCAGCCGCATGTCTCCGTCGGGTGCAATGGCGGCATCCAGACCGGTGAACGATGGGTTGCGGGAAATAAGCACGGCCTGGATGGAATGACGCGGATATCTTAGCCCGCATTCCATGCACACCACCCAGGCCAGGTCGCCGTGCAGTTCGATGACGCGGTTCTGTCCTGCCTTGCGGTGGAGACCATCCACGTTCTGTGTGACCAGGATCTTTACAAGATCCTTGCGCTCCATCACCGCCAGCGCCTGGTGCGCGTCGTTTGGCTGCGCATCGAATACTCGCGGCCATCCCAGCATGCTCCTGGCCCAGTATCGCTGCCTCACCGAATGGTGCTGAATAAATTCCTGATACTGCACAGGCTGGGTATGCTTCCAGTCACCATTGACGTCGCGGTAGTCCGGTATCCCGGAATCGGTGCTGCATCCGGCGCCCGTCAATACGAACAGGGGATGGTTGCGCTCGACAAAATCCCGCAGTCGATCCCCCGCTGCGTCGGAATTAGAAGTGGTAAACAATTGCCGGCTCATAATCTATGTACAATAGAGACAGACCCATCCAGTTTAAACCTCAAATCGCGGATTCGTTTCGTCAACCATGTATATCAACCTCTCTGAACTCAGTGAAAGCCAGGTCTATTTCACCATGACCCAGACGGTCATTCCCAGGCCAATTGCCTGGGTGTTGTCGAAAAACAAGGGCGGTAGCTACAACCTGGCTCCCTTTTCATATTTCAACGCGGTTTGCAGCGATCCGCCTTTGGTCATGATATCCATTGGTAAGAAACCGGATGGCAGCTACAAGGACACGCTGGTCAATATTGAACAGCGTACGGATTTCGTAATCCATATCGTCAGCAAGGAATTGATCGAGCCAATGAACCAGAGTTCGGCTACGTTGCCGGCGGAGCAGTCGGAGCTCGAGCTGACGGGCCTGGCAACGACGTCGATGCCGGGGTGTCCCTTGCCCAGGCTCGCTGACGCTCATATTGCATTCGCGTGCGTGCGGTACGAGATCCACAAAATTGGCGGATTGCCGCAGTCCCTGATCCTGGGCAGGATCACCGGCATCCATGTGGATGACGAAGTCGTGGATCTGGACGAAAAGGGTCGGACCAGGGTCAACGCCGAACGTGTCGACCCCGTTGGCAGGCTGGGCGCCAGCGAGTACGTAAGTTTCGGGGAGAAGATCCGCCTTTCCCGTCCCGTCTGATATCGGCTCATACACGATTAGGCGGCGGCAGATCTCTCCCCGTGAACGCCCGCGGGCTGCGTTGGGCAAGCCCCGGAACGTGTTACGCCGGATTGTTGGACGCGACTTGCAGACGCAAAGAGATCACTGTTCGATCCTGGTGAAAACCTGGGCGATCTCGTCACCTCTTCGGTAATTGGGCAGTCGCCTGGTGATTTCGGCCAGCGCGGTCTCCCGCTCGGCCTCCGTGTCATACCAGTGGAGGCTTTCCCAGTCGTCTCCCAACAAATGTGGAAGACGCATCGGATTGTCTTCGGTCAGAGTAATACGGATCCCATATTTCTTCATCCGGACGTCGTCCTGTTCAGATCTGACTATTTGCACCGATGTTGCGGAGCCAAATTGATGACTTTCTCCGCCGTGAGTTTTGCCACCTGACCTACGGTGACCTGGTTTTTCGCGGCGATCTTCTCGTATTCCGCTCTTCGCTTGGCGTTGATATTGTTGACCATCTCCTGGACATCACCGGGGGCACCCGCGTTTGCCCTCAGGTAGCCGCTGGTTTGTTCACAAACCTGCCCGCCGGCCTTCGCCGCGCCCAGATTTGCTGCCGATGCGGGGGCGGCAACGAGCAGCGCAAGAATAATAACGATTGAACTTTTGTGCATCATTGGTTCTCCAGCACTAAAACAAGTCTTCGTTCTCGGACAGCAGTTCTTCGATGTCCCTTTCGACCTTGACTCTTATTTCGTGATCGATTTTAACATTGAGGTTGATTTCAATTGGTTTCTCTGGTGCCTGGACCTTCACGGTCGGGGCGCACCCGTACATTAGAAATGCAACCGGTACCGCCAATAAAAGCCTGGATCGCATAAAATAAGGCCTCGATTCAACTAATTCGCTAGTTTACCCCATCCGATAACGGGCCAAGAAGAATGTGGGTGACATTTTTTAAAGATATTATTACTGCCGTTCCCGGATCTTTCTCAGGATCTCGTGGTTGAAGTCGCCGGTCAACAGGCTCGCCGCCAGCAATCCCGGCAATGTGCCGGACAGATTCACATTGAATGCAACCGGGAACCCGTCGTAGAGCGACGGGTTCCGGCCTTCGACCCTGGCAATGATGGAGTAGTCGCCGCTGTACTGGTAGTTCAGCGTCGCATCGAGAAGTTCGTAGCGAAAATCCTGTAATGCCTGCATGGCGATATTGTCGAATTGGGGCGATGATTCCGCTCCGGCGTTGTAGCTGATGTGTCCCGTGGTGGTGTTTTTCAATCGTCCGTCATCGATGGCGATCGCTGACTGTTTAAAGCGTACGGGTATCGTACCGCTCAGTCTGCCGCTGCCTTCGAGGCCGCTTTGGTCGATCATTTCAAAGATCTGCTCGAGGCCTATTTCGCTGACTTCGAAGTTCACGCTGAGTTCCGGGCTGTCAGTTGATATAAACATCGGGATGATTTTGACATGCCCGCCCAGCACCGACATTTCAGCCTGGTCGAGATGAAATCCGGATTGCCATCTGCCCAAAACGGCAAGGTCCTCAACTTTGACGCTGTTGGCTAGATCGATGGACGGAAACCGCCCTTCGAGTTTTAGCGCAGGCGTGACGAGGTCCGACGACTTTATTTCGAGTGACGCGTCTTTGAAATCCAATCCCAGGAAACGGCCCTCGGCGCCGGTGACACTCAATCCGAAACGGTTGTCGTAATGTTCATTGTCCCAGGTCCAGGTGAGCATTCCGGCGGCGGACCCTGCTAACAGTTTGAGATCATACTGATGTTTGCCGAGATAGGTTCTGAATGGCTTGATCAGGTCCGGCAGCGTCGTATCGAGTTCGACCCTCGCCTCGCCGCTGTTGTCTCGGATGGATAGCGTCCAGTCGGCTTCCGGCGGGCCGCCGAGATTTGCAACGCCTTTGATGTCGAGGGAATCGTCGCGCCATTCCCACTCAGCCTGTAGTTGAGCCGTGGTCATATATGCTGGCCACTGGCTGGTATGCGCACCCGACAATGTCGCGTCCCCGCTGGCGAGCAGGGGCGGGGTGTCGCTTAGGTTGATGCCGGCTTCGAGGGTTTCGACACTCAGCTGGATCGGGTCGCTGAACTCGGCGCCGCGCAATTCGATGTGAGCCTGCTGCCGATCGTGCAGGTACCACCGGGTCATCTCCGCCTTCAGGTCCAGGTCACCCGAGCGATAGAATGCCACGTCCGCGACACCGCTTCCTACCAACGCTTCAACATTGCCCTGTAAAATACCCTGACCGATCGCATATCCCTTCGGCAGGGCGGCGCTGAGTGAATACACGTCCATCATCAATTCATCGACCGTTGTAAGATGGAAGTCTCCGGCACGGGACAGTGTAAAAGTCCAGCCGCCGTCATCGGGCCGGAGGTCGCCGGCCAGCATGCCGCTGGTGTAAAACAGGTTTGTGGCAATCCGCTGCAAGTTCAGGTCGATGGAGGCGGCCCATTGGTCTTTGGCGTTGCGCCTGCCCTCGGCCTGCAGATCTCCCGCAGCAAACTCGATATCGTTCAGAGGTCGAGTGATTTCCGAAGGCAGTAAGTTGGATCCGCGTGACCACTTGAGGGCAGGTTCGAGTCGGGCGGAGAACTCGAACGACGCTATTTCCGCATCAACGACTTCGATCCACCCCCACCCGATTCTCTCCTGGTTCGTGTCCGTGAGCGACAGCTCGAACGCCGAGAGTGCCGCATTGGTGCTGATCCGCAGGAGCGAATGCTGGTCAGCGGTGCTTAAGGTAAATGCATCGCCGGAGGCGCTGAAATCGAGTGGCCCCTTGAATTCGTAGATATCGCCATAGCTGAAGTGGAGCAGTTCCACGGAGACTTTCGGCGGAAAGACAATTGCCGTTTCTGCGGCTTCGGAATGTGAAATGGCGACCGGGTCGAGCTCTACGCGCGCTCGTTCGATCGTTGCCTCCCCAGGCTCCATACGGCGTAGATCGTAGAACACGGTGGCGTTTTCGATATCGAATGCAGCGGTCCCTGTCTGCATCCGAGCGTGGCCGGTTAACCGGCGAATCTCGGCGGTGCGGAGCCCGATTGCCGTGATGTCCAGGGCGGTGATCTCGATGGTGTCGCTGGTCAGCAAAGGGGGCAAGAGCGCGCTGACGATACGGGCAGTAAAAATCCAAAGCGTTATAGAAACGACGACAAGAATCGATACAATATAAAATGTGACGCGCCGTTTGATCATCTTTTTCGATTATACGGTAAAGTCTGTTATTGCCTTGGTGAATCATGGAAATCGAGACGAGAAAGATTGTCGTTGAAGGTGATACGACGGTATCTTCGTTCCACCGGATTGCCGGAGTGGTGCCGGCGTGATAAGCGCCGAACGATACAAGGCCCTACTCCTGCAGCAGCGGCGGACTTTGTTGGACAGTGCGGCGACCGACGAAAAGGGTGCGGAGACGGTAGAACTGGATCAGACCCGTGTGGGCCGGTTGTCCCGTATGGATGCACTGCAGCAACAGGCGATGTCCCAGGAAGCCATGCGCCGCCGCCACTCGGCGCTGCAGAGTATTGACAGCGCACTCGCGCGTATCGAATCCGGAGA
>JAHEIO010000100.1:1791-12344 GCA_024639325.1 Gammaproteobacteria bacterium | reverse complement strand
GAGTCGCGTCAGACTATACTCCAAGACACTAAACAATGACGGTACGGTTTATTGTCCCACACACAGCGCAACCCGGAACCGAGAACGGATACCGCACAACGGTTTTTACGTATTGTGCAAAATCTGGTTGCAGAGCTTCATCCCGGCCGCGCCGCAGCTGTGATCGAACTGGAAAGTGTACTTGATCGGGATCTAGGTATAGACAGTCTCAGCCGGGTTGAGTTGGTGATGCGAATCGAGCGTGAATTCGACGTTCAACTGCCTGAACACACATTCGCAACCGCCGAGACTGTTGCGGACTTGCTTCGGGCAGTGCAAAACGCCGGGCCGTCTATGCTTACATATGCCGATGCAACGGTGGATGTCGTAAGCGGCAGCGCGGGATCGCCAGGACGTGCGGGCACGCTGGTTCGGATGCTCGATTGGCATGTGGAACGACACCCTGATCGACCGCATATTCGGATACATCAAAGTGACCGGGATGATCAAATCGTCACTTATGGTGATCTGTATTCGGGGGCACACACTACGGCAGCGGCCTTACAGTCCCACGGCCTGGAAGCCGGCGATCGTGTGGCCATTATGCTGCCCACCGGCGTTTCCTATTTTGAATCATTCTTCGCAGTGGTACTGGCGGGGGCGGTGCCTGTGCCCATTTACCCACCCGTACGCCGCAGTCAGTTGGCCGATCATTTGGTTCGACAAAGCGGTATCTTGAACAACTGCCAGCCGAAAATGCTGATAACGGTAGAAGAAGCCAAGACGCCTGCGCATTTGCTCAAAGCCCAGGTGCCGGTGCTGCGTCGTATCCTCACGCCCGGGGAGTTGGCCCAAACGGACGCAGCTTATCAACCCCCCAAGATAGGCGATAACGACATTGCGTTTTTACAGTACACGTCGGGTAGCACCGGAAATCCCAAGGGGGTGGTATTGACGCACCGGAATTTGCTGGCCAATATCCGGGCCGGCGGGGCGCGCGTCGGCGCAAATGATGAGGACGTGTTCGTCAGCTGGTTGCCGCTCTATCATGACATGGGCCTGATCGGTGCCTGGCTGGGCAGTCTTTATTTCGCCATCCCTCTGGTATGCATGTCACCGTTGACATTTCTAAGCCGCCCAAGACGTTGGCTCTGGGCCATACACCGCTATCGCGGCACGTTGTCAGCGGCGCCTAATTTCGCTTACGAATTGTGCCTGACGAAAATCAGGGACAAGGATATCGAAGGTTTGGATTTGAGTTCCTGGCGAGTAGCGTTCAACGGTGCCGAAGCGGTCAGCGCTCAGACCGTGGAGCGCTTTACGCAACGTTTTACCCCGTTTGGATTCCGTTCCGAAACGATGTTTCCAGTTTATGGACTGGCCGAATGCGCTGTCGGACTTGCTTTCCCGCCTCTCGGACAACCGCCCGTAATCGATCGCGTTCAACGTGAGCCCTTGATGCGCCATGGTCAGGCGATCCCGGCGCGCGCGAATGAGCACGGCGCGTTGCGTTTCGTGTCGAGCGGGCAACCCCTGTCGGGTCATGAAATTCGCATCGTCGATGATCAAGACCGCGAATTGCCTGAACGGCAGGAAGGGGGGTTACAATTTCGCGGCCCGTCCACAACGAGTGGTTACTATCGTCAATTAGAACCGACACGGGCCCTATTTCACGATGGCTGGCTGGATTCCGGCGACCGTGCATATATGGTGGACGGGGGTGTTTTTATCACGGGGCGTCAAAAAGATATCGTCATTCGGGCGGGGCGCAATATCTATCCCGAGGAGATGGAAGAAGCATTGGGCTGCATCGACGGCGTGCGCACGAGCCGGGTCGCGGTATTTGGCAGCAATGATCCCGATTTGGGTACGGAGCGTCTTGTCGTGGTCGCGGAGACGCGATTGAGCGATGAATCGGCCAGGTCCCAGCTGCGCGAGAAGATCATTGCGTTGACCACAGACCTGGCGGGTACGCCGCCCGATGACGTAGTGCTGGCGCCGGCGGGTACGGTCCTCAAGACATCGAGTGGAAAACTTCGGCGCAGCGATTGCCGCACCCTCTACGAGCAAGGCGCGATCGGCAGGCCGAGATCTCGGGTGTGGTGGCAGCTGGCGCGATTAGGTCTGCGCGGCGTAAAGCCCCAGATCTCGCGTATGACGAACTTCATCACAAACTATTTGTATGCCACGTGGTGTTGGGTAAGTTATTTGGTGTTGGCGGGAATCACCTGTCTCGCAGTGTACGTATTGCCGGGCCCACGATGGCGCTGGAAATTCATGCACAATGCCGCGCGTCTGTTGGCCACGGTGACGGGCACGGTATTTCATATCGACGGTATTGAAAATCTGCTTGAAAACCGGGCGTGTGTGTTGGTAGCCAACCACGCCAGCTACCTGGATGGCTATGTGCTGGTCGGCGCGTTTTTGAGTCCGTTCAACTTCGTTGCGAAGGCCGAGTTCAAACAAAATGCCTTTATCTACCCGCTGTTGAAACGTATCGGGGTACTGTTTGTCGAGCGTCTCGATACGCAACAGGCGGTCGCGGACGCCGGGTCTGTATCGATAGCGATCCGTGACGAGCACAGGGTATTGTTTTTCCCGGAAGGCACGTTCAATCGCATGCCGGGTATTTTATCGTTTCATATGGGGGCGTTCGTTACCGCGGTGGAGAACGGCGCCCCCGTTATCCCCATAGCGATCCGCGGTACACGTTACATCCTGCGTGCGGGTTCCTGGTTCCCGCGGCGCGGTCGTGTTTCAGTCAGCATCGGCGAGCCGATCTATCCCGGCACAGCATCCGATAGTCATGATGCGCGTTGGCGCTGCGCGGTGGCGTTGCGGGATCAGGCACGACAATACATTTTACGGCACTGCCGGGAACCCGATTTGGGGAGATAGGTAAGCATGAATCCGTGGCTACCGCGGTATACGAATTTGGTGACTAAAACATCCTGTCGGTCAATATTTTTCCAGATGTGGCCGTAGACCGAATCAGGCGGAGTTTCCCTGAATTTATTGATCATGAAACCGACTGAGACACAGGTTAGAGATCTGAATTATCAATACCTGCCGCTATTGACGGTTAAAAACGCCGGCGAGTATTTGTCAAACTCGGAAAAACGAAGCGCTCGCATACGGCGCAGACTGGATTGTCAGCTTGACCTGCCCTACGGTGACACCACCGGTCAGATGCTGGACGTTTTCCCGGGGCCTTCTAAAAATGCGCCTGTGCATGTTTTTATTCACGGCGGTTACTGGCGCGCCGCGCACATCAACAAGTCTGTTTACAGTCACGTCGCCGGGCCATTGGTAGCCGCGGGTGCAACCGTGGTTCTGCTCGACTACGATCTTTGTCCCCGGGTGCGAATTAGCGACATTGTCGAGCAGATCAGAGCGGCGATGATCTGGATTTATAAACACATTGAAAAATACAACGGCGACCGAAAACGTATTTTTGTCTCAGGGCATTCGGCTGGAGGCCAGCTCACCGCAATGATGATGGCAACCGATTGGTGGCAGCAACGACGGCTGCCCAGGGATTTGATCAAGGGTACCGTGTTGTTGAGCGGTTTGTTCGATATCGAACCTCACCGGCACACCGATTTACAGCAGGATATTAGACTGACCGCCGGGGAAGCGAAGGCGATGAGCCCTATGTACTTTACGCCGATCACGAAAGGGCCATCCATTGTTGCGGTCGGTGAAAATGAGCCCGATCTATTTCACTGGCAATCACTTCAGTACTCTGCCCAATTGAGACTGCACCGTATCAAGGCAGAATATATTTCGATGCCCGGTGACAACCATTTCTCTATTACCGACCGGCTTGGTAATGCTCACGATCCGCTTGCCAAAGCTTTGATTTCACAGATGTCCAATTAGGTTTGCTGGTGTTCAGCTGCCTCCCTAGCCCGCATTTCTTATCAGGCGGCTTTGACTTCTTGCCAAGTACTGACAATGCCGGTTTATTTGCAATTCACTGTATAACAGTCTCAATCTGCGATGCCTTTCCCGAAGCTGGCTAGCGGCAATCAATACCAGGCATCCTTCACCGAGGCCTTCTTGCGGGCGACAAAATCGAGCAGGGCGTCGTCGACACCCGGGTCGATGGGGGGCGCCTGGTAGTCGGAGAGCATCTGCTTCCAGCGCGTCAACGCGCGCTGTTGCATGTCCCTGCTGCCCTCCTCTATCCACCGTTCGAAAGGTTTGGCGTCACTGAGATCGGCACGGTAATTGGCAGTCTTATAGTGTCGCATGGTGTGCCCGACACCGAGAAAATTAGTACCCGTTCCGGCTTCCCGGTACGCATCCAGTGCCAGTTCTTCGTCATCGACTACCAGGCCCCGCAGCAGGCGGTACATTGCACCACACTGTTCGGCGTCCATGACGAATTTTTCGTAACCGATCGACAGGCCGCTTTCGAGCCACCCCGCCGCTTGAAAGATGAAGTTTGCGCCCGCCAAAATTGCCGGATTCATTGCATTGGTCGATTCCTGCATCGCTTGCGCGTCGGCAGTCTTGGACGCGGTCAAATGCCCGCCGCAGCGAAACGGCAGGCCAAGCCGTCGACTGAGCTGAGAAATGGCGAAGGTGGCAAGGGAGGATTCGGGTGTACCGAAGGTCGGTGCGCCGGATTTTAAATCCATGGTGGTCAGAAAACTTCCGTAAACCACCGGGGCGCCCCTGCGCACGAGCTGCGTCAAGGCAATCCCCACCATGACTTCGGCATGGGCCTGCGCAATGATTGCCGGCTGCGTCACCGGACTCATCGCGCCGCCCATTATGAATGGTGAGATCACGTTGCCCTGATTGGCGGCGGCGTAAGTGCGCAGCGCGGCAGTCATTGTGTTGTCGTAGACGAGCGGCGAATTGACGTTGATGTTGCCCTGAATCACGAGATGATTTCGCACGAATTCCGCGCCGAACACGATGCGCGCCATCGCCAGAGAATCCTCGGCGCGCTCGGGCGCGGTTACCGATCCCATGAATGGCTTGTCGGAATATCGCAGGTGGGCATAAACCATATCGAGATGGCGCTTATTTACCGCGACATCGACTGGTTCACACACGGTGCCGCTCTGATGCTGCAACCAGGGCGTCATGTAAGTGAGCCTGATGAAATTCTGGAAGTCCTCGATCGTGCCGTAGCGCCGCCCGCGGTCGAGATCGGTAACGAAGGGAGATCCGTAGGCGGGTCCGAGGATGACATTGTCGCCGCCAAACTGAATGTTGTTGCGCGGATTACGAGCATACATAGTGAAGGTTTTAGGCGCGGTCTCACACAGTGCGCGCACGTGGCCACGGTCGAAGCGTATCAGCTCACCGTCGACGGTCGCGCCCGCGTCTTTGAACAGATTCAGTGCGACCGGATCATCGCGGAGTTCAATGCCGATCTCGCTCAGTAACCATTCTGCGTGGTCCTCAAGCCTGACCAGCGCCTGCTCGTCGAGTAGGTCGTAAGCCGGAATTTTACGCTTGAAGCAACCCGGTACGGCGACCGGATCGACGGCGGCGCTCCGTCGATTACGCAAACGCCTGCGACTTTTCACAACCGGCGGTCGCTCGGGTCAGGCGTGAGTACGCGACTTGCTTGGGTCGAAGAAGGGAAGCGACTCAACCGTGGCGCCGCACGAAAATTGGTCGCCGACCACTTCGAGGCGCGTACCGGGCAGCGCCGTATCGGGCCGCAGATGCACAAGCGCCAGTGACTTGTGCATACGATGGGACCAGCACGGGCTGTTCAATATGCCCACCGACTCGCCGTTGAGTTTCAGGATTTCACCGCCGGCCATCGAGTCGTTATGATCCACCGAAATGCCGGCCGCCACGAATCGCTCTTTGCCTTCGGCCGCCAGCACCGCATCTTTACCGCGGAACCGACCCTTGTTGCGATTAACGGTAAATCCGAGCCCGACTTCCCAGGGCGTGTGTTCGGCGGTCATATCGTAGCCATAGAACAGAAGCGCCGCCTCGATGCGCACCTTGTCGAGCGCCGCGAAGGAACAGGGCATCACGCCCATGGCCTTGCCATGATCCAGAATCTGGTCCCACAGGTCGCAGACCACCGCCGCGCCGGCGAAAATCTCGTATCCGCGCTCGCCGGAGTAACCGGTGCGCGATATGCGACAGGGATGTCCGAACAACTCGGTCGCCTGGTGGTGGAAATAAGGCAACGCGTCGAGATCCATCGGGGTATGAGGGTTCATCAGTTCCAGAGCTCTCGGTCCCTGCAGCGAGATATTGTGCAAATCATCGTCAAGTTCGATATCGACGTCGCGGCCGGCTGCTGATTCCCTCAGACGCTCCATGCTCTCACCAGAACCGTGGCAATGCATCCATTCGTTCTCACCGTTGTTGGCGATGATCGCGTCGTCGCACACGGTGCCCTGTTCGGTCAGGATCGCGCCATAGGTGGATTTACCCGGGTAAATCTCGCTCATGTCTCGTGTGATTACATCGTCCACCACCTTGCTCGCGTCGGGACCACGCACGAATACTTTCTTTAGCGGCGACATATCGAACAATCCAGCCGCCTCGCGGATCGCGTCGTGCTCATCGTTGGGGTCGGTGCTATAGCTCCACGCGGTGCCCATGCCGTTCCAGTCTTCGAGACCGGAACCCAGTTCCGTGTGGCGTGACGCCAGCGCGGAATGACGAGACAATTCACTCATGGTGATCCTCCTTGGTTATCTGTATTTAGATTCAATGATCATCAACATCGAATTTTCAAATCGCCATATATACTATCTTCGTGGATTTTATGGGCATATTCGTATCCATCTCAACACAATTGATTTGACCAAACCGTTCAAATAATTTGTTGCAGCGTACCGGCGGCAAACGGCCGAGGCCAATTCCTGTCATCTATTGCAATGTATTGCGGCTGGTTTTCTGAAATCAGGCATGCAGGGTTTGAAAAGCAAACGCGTCAAGATCTCTTTGCGGCCGCAAAGAGTTCCGGCGCGTAATAGAACGGCCGATGCGTTGAACAACCGTTTGTGTCAAAAGCGAGGATATCCGTCGACCCGAAGAAGCTAATCAGGATGGTTCTCATCTCCGACGGGGTCTTGTCCGAGCAAACCTGGCTGCAGCAGGGTCCTTCCCTCTACAAGCGCTGACGTGCCGGGATGAACCGGCACCGATAGCCGCTCCGCACCGAGCAACGGCGCCCTGCCCAGCGCTCGCGCCAGCGTGTCGGCAACAATCCAGGCGTGATACTCTGGAAGGGAATCGCTGCCCAGCAGCAGGTAGCCGTCGAACTCGAACACCACCAGAGCACCGAAGGGGCCGTAATCTTCGAAAGGCGGCACGCCCAGGAGCAGCTGCCGCCCCTCCTCATGACTGAGCAAGACGAGTTCGAGCTGGCCTGTAGTGATCAGGCTCGCCAAACGTTTCTGGTCAGGCGCGCGCGCGACCCGCGCCTTGCTCTCCGGCAGTTCCTTGGCCAGCAGCCGGGCAAGCTGCTGGCCAAACGGATAACTCTCCGGATCGGCGCGGCAGGTACCGATGATCAGATGTTTCTTGCGATAGACGGCCCATTGGCGGTACGGCGTGTGGGCGATGGCTTTCTGCAACCAAGCAGCTGCAATGGTCCCAACTAAGGCTCCAGCCAGAAACGCCCGGCGCCCAACTTTACGGGTCGATCTCATCGCCATCCATCAATTATTGGCGACGAGCCCGGCTACACGATCATCAATCAGCAAACACACCTTTATTGAGCACTGCCGTAACCACGTAGTTGGGCACGTCGACAACCTGCCCCACACGGAGATCAACTGCGACGCTGGCCAGGATATAGGCCTGTTCGGAGGACAGTCCGTGCTCACGCACGATGTAATCGATCATTTGCAACAACGCGTGCCGCGCCGCCAGCGTCAGATCCTCGGACAGATTTTCCAGATCCGTTATCTTCTGTGAATCGATATAGGTTAAGAACGGCGGCACCTCGCCAGCCATCTTCAGCGGCAATCCGACGGTCTGATGAAATGCAACAGGCTCCATGTTTCTGATCTGGCTGCCACCCTCGACCTGAGGGCTCGACAGGTTAACAGCCTCGCCGGCGCGTATTTCCGTAACGAGCGTTACCTTCGCGCCCATTTCAATCGCGGTACCGGAAACCTCACCATCTCCCTGGGCATAGTGGACGTCACCCACGAACAACCCGCAACCGTCGACAAAACACGGGAATAAAATCGTGGTTCCGATCTGCATTTGCTGCACGTCCATGTTGCCGCCGTTCTCTCGCGGAGGGATCGTACGCAGACAATCCGCCTTGTGCGTGCCCTCCAGCCCACACACAGCCGCCGGCAACGCACCAGTGGGCTCCGGCTGCAGGGCAACGCCACCGGCCGCGCCGAGCTCCGCCTCCCGCATCTTCCAGGCCGCAACCTCCGGTTCCCCGGGTAAGACCCCGATGGAACCCGGGAACGCTTCGTAGGGAACCTTGACCCCCGGCATCTGATCCGATTCCGCGTGGGTGCGCGTCAAGCGCCAGTTTACCAGGAAGGGCTCGGTGTAGATGTCCCGAAGAAATCCGAAACCCGGCACGATAACGGTATATCCATATTCGTCCGGTTCAATGTCGACCAGCGTCACGGCAATCACATCGCCCCGTTTGGCCCCTTCTATATGGACCGGCCCGGTCATGGGGTGAACCAGGTTGAGGTCAACGGCGGCAAGGTCATCGGCAACGGCATCCAGATTCAGATCGGAGTCGAGTGCGTCTCGGGTGTAAAAGGTGATGTAATCTCCGGGCTTCGCCGTTTTCACCGGCTGAATCGCCGGATGATAGCGGTTGAAGCAGTTTGAATCATCAACGCAGTGCACACCGCTTTTTTCGACCTCTAACAAACTGCGCCACTTGACGTCCGAGGTGTCGGCAAGCGCGATGTGCGAAGATAGCAGCAAGCCGCAGATAGCCGACAAACCCTTGATGGTATTGTTCATGGTGGTCCTCCGGAGTTAGCCGTTGATATCGGTTGATCAACAGGCGAGATAGTCCGGCATAACCGTCGGTGCTGTCAAATCCAAGGTGCGCTCTATACTCCTGTCCATAGCCTCTCGAATACGGCCATGGCCGTATTCCATGCCCAGCCGGTCCTAGCTCAGAAAAACAGTTTCCAGAGAAGCGGCAACAATATCGCCGTTGCCAGCGCATTCAGACCCATGGCCAATCCAGAAAACGCCCCGGCTAACTCGTTCACCTGCAGCGCACGCGCCGTGCCTATGCCGTGGCTCGCGGTGCCGATGGCCATACCGCGCGCCGACCAGTCCCGCACTCCAAGCAGATTAAGAACAAGTGGACCCAGCATGGCGCCGGTAATGCCGGTCAATATAACCAGCACTGCCGTTAGCGACGGCAAGCCGCCCAGTTGTTCCGAAACGCCCATGGCGACGGGTGCGGTAACCGATTTTGGCGCCAAGGAAATGATGGCGACCGGCGTAGCACCAAGATACCAGGCAATTAGAATCGCGCTCGTGGCAGCTGTGACTGATCCTGACACGACACTGGCCAATATGGCCAAAGCAGACTTTTTAACCCGGTCAAACTGCCGAAATAGCGGAATGGCAAGAGCAACCGTTGCTGGACCCAGAAGAAAATGAACGAACTGGGCACCTTCAAAATAGGTGTCATAACTCGTGCCAGTGCCATTGAGAATCACCACGATCGCTATGACGCTCAGGAGCACAGGATTCAGCAGAGGATTCATTTGCGCTTTTCTGTAAACGATCGAGGCCATGACGAATGCTGCCAGGGTGAGTGTCAGGTGCAGCAGAGGGCTCGTGCTGAGGTAGACCCATATATCGCGAAACTCCTGCATCAGACGTCGCCTCTATCTTCCCGGCAACCGTGATTGGGGATTCGTTTGTTCAGAAACACCATGACTAATGCGGTGACCGCAACGGTTATCAAAGTGCTTACTACCAGGGCGACAGAGAGCGGCCAAATATCGGTGCCCAGGGTCTCGAAGTGCACCATTACCCCTACACCGGCGGGAACAAACAGCAAAGAAAGATTGTTCAACAAAGCTGCGGATACACGGCCCAATTGCTCCGGTATCGAACCTTTTATCAACAGAAACACGAACAGCAAAACCATCCCCACGACCGGGCCTGGAAACGGGGCATCCACGGTAGTGACTACAAACTCGCCAATCAATTGACAGACAAGAATAAGAGTGAAGTATTCAAGCATCTGACCTCCTTGAAAGAACGACGCGCCTCGACCGGTGTCTAGCCCGCATTTCTCACCAGGATCCCGAGCGATTGCGCAGGACAGGTGCCGATGCGCCGGGCTGGTGCAATATGCAGGCTAACAGTTAACCAAAGCGGGGCGGCTCATATAACCCCGGCTTGTGTTATTACCGAACCGGAAGCGATAGTCAGATCGTAAAGGTCTCGGCATTACACGCGCTTGCTGATCTCGCCGAATGCGATCAAACATGACGACCGGGCGTGTCTAGACTTGTACTCGAAGCCTTCAGAGTCGGCTCGCCATCACTGACGGCACGTGCACGAAAGCACAGCGGGTCGATGAGCTGATGGCCGCCCATTAAATTCAACAGCAAAATCAA
>JAHEIO010000100.1:0-1691 GCA_024639325.1 Gammaproteobacteria bacterium | reverse complement strand
GGCAGGCTCCTGGCACGGTACGGGGTCAAGTTATCCAGTAATAATGCCGGGTGCCTGAAATATTTGAAATTTCGATGGTAACTCTACTTCACGGAAATCGTAATCACGTCCGATTTGACCGGTGGATTATGCGGAATGTGCGTGAAGTCTCCAAGCAGTAATTGTAGTGTGTGTTGCCCCGGCGCAAGATCGATGTCTACTTCTGTCTGACCTCCGCCAAAGTGCTTGTAATTATCGTCGCTGGGAATGGGTTTATCCATGTCCGGTAAATCCGCGTCGACAATCAAATGATGGTGACCGGTGTTTTCTTTATTCATTCCCGCAGGTGTAACACCCATACCTGATAGGCCAAACCGAATCGTTACAGGACTTGTCACCTCGCTGCCATCTTGCGGTGATATGAAATAGAGTTTGGCGTCCGGCGGCGAGGGTGTGTTGCCCGCGAGGCTTGCTGTAGCAAACAAAGAAAGTACAACCAGTGCCATTAATTTTTTCATCACTTTCCTCCTTTTGGCTGTTAAGAATTGCGAGTGCGTTTCTCGCTCCGGTCACGAGTGACAACCCGTTGAAGTATCCTCATACGGCATTATTTCGCAACCATAGCGGGTAATGGGTTGTTGCTATGTTAATCCAACGCAGATTTCGATGCTATCTGCGTAAGTGCAGCGCGCCCGATCGGGCGTTCATGAGCCACCGCCGGTGGCTGCGGCGCATTTGCCGATATGATCCACCCAACGCTTCGTTTCACAGGCATTCGGCCGTAGATCCGTGCCCGCCTGGTCTGCCGCGAAAGGTTCGAACAGCGTAAGTCTTTATGGCATCTGACGGTTTTTATCAAAAGTGTGACAAATATTACAGAACATGGGCCGCCCCTTGGTGTCTAATTTTCGGAAATACAAACACTTTTCCAGACAAAGGTTGAAAATGGCGGCTGATTTGATTACCGAGGACAGGATGGAGGTGCTGGCGTCGTTTATGTTGCTGTACGCAATGGAGGCAACAGCGGAATTCGTGGAAGATGCAGTAAGGCTGAAGGATTCCGAGCCAGCGGATCGCGCACTTTGGGAACAGGTCTGTGAGATGGGCAGAGAGTTGGCCCCTGAAAATCCAATGTTTGCTGAGCTTGGCAGCACCGATTGCCATATTGGCCGCGCCGGCCATCGGCCACCGCGGGCTAAACGCGCGCTCCCGGATAGACGAGTAGCCGGGGCATCCCGGAACGGGGAAGAGCAGCGAAAAATACGGCGGCGGCATCAACTTCAAAACGTCTGATCGCCGCCCACCCGGATCACTCCAGGGCATCTGATCCATCCCCATGCGCCTCCGTGGCGCGAACAATTGGATTTTATCGTCCGACCGCGCACGGCGCCGCGCTGCAAATCTCGCTTGCGGAGCTATCAAAGATTACACGCCGTGCCTGTCCGCATCGACCAAGCCAATCCCGTCATCACCCTTGCCGGTGTTGCGTGGGGGATCATCATTTTCGGTGAAACACATTCGACATGAGTATGGTTGTCCGCGGGCCCGACCATGATCGAACTAAAACTGGTTACGCCGAGGCGACGTAAGGTCACGGCTAATATGGCTGACCATCGCGTTGTCACGGACCTAAACCGCCCCTTGTGACGTACGATGTCCGCTGACGTTCACCGTCGGCGGAACACCTTGCCGCCGGATTCCTCCTGGCGGAA
>JAHEIO010000252.1 GCA_024639325.1 Gammaproteobacteria bacterium | reverse complement strand
AACGGTTATGCTTCACACTGCACCTCCTCGGTAGGAATTGGAAGGACCTCTTTTGGAAGACGTCTTTCCGATAGTTTGGTTCCCTGCTGCTTGACTGGAGCGCTTTCGCCGGGGTTCGGGTAGAGGCACTCGTTTCTGTCGTTGAAAGGGACGGCTAAGAGGAGCCGATGGTCACGCCAAGTTTTGATGGTTTTTTCGTGAACGTGGAGGCCATCCGCGATCTCTTGAAGGGTCATCAAACCGGCTTCCCGTAGTCTCTGGTAACGGCTTTTAAGATTGTACTTGCGCCGGATCTTCTGCATCATAACGCGGTTGAACGGCTTGCCCTCGCCGGAGATGTGGCCACGGTCATTCAGGACAGAGGCGATCTGTCCATCGGTGTGGCTGTCGAGCAGGCGATCGATCTTGACCACGATTTGCTGCGGGGTCTGCCGTATCTGCCAGGCTGATGGTGGCAGAGGTAACGACAAGGTTTGGGTTGCGCCGCCCTTGAAGCGCACATGGACCAAGATCGTGTCGCGCTTGATGATTGTGAAGTCCTCGATGAGCAGTCGCACCATGCGCTTTCGCTCGCGATGCGGCGTCTTGGGGTCGCGCCAGAGTGCGGGGAAGTCGGTGACGATGGTGGCGATCTGCGCACGCTGCTCGTCGCTCAGCTCCGCGTGAGATTCTTCGTGTTGCTTCTCATAGTGCTCCTGTGATTCTTTGTGCATGCGTAGCTTCTCATTCCAGTCGGCCTCAAGCGCGTCAGCAACTAGACGGTTATCCGGATCGACCTGCATGAATCGGCGGCGTGCGAGTTCGACTTCGTGCTGAGCCCTGTCGACGCGCTGGCGATGCAATTGATCGACCTCATCGATGCGTCTGCGTAGCTCGTCCTGTACCTGGAGCGCCACCTCCAGCGCAGTGGGCGTGACCGTCTCTAGGAGCAACTCGCCAATGGCGTCGTCAATGCCTGCGCCCGGGATGTGCTGGCAGATCCGTCCGGCGTACTCGATGCGATCTCGCTGGCAGACGTATATTGGGACCTGGCGACCCTGGCGGTTGTGGTAGCGCACCGTCATGCGGTCGCCGCAGACGCCGCACATCACGAGCCCCTGCAGCAGCGCAGGTCCTTCGCGCGGCGGACTCTGGCGACGGTCGCTTCCGTGGGCGCTGGCGTTGTCACGCAGGGTCTTCTGGTTTTGCTCATACTGCTCCCAGGGAATATATCCAGGATGCGCGTCGAGGAGGACCGTGTGCCACTGCTCGCGGGGCAACGGCGTGGGACGCAGGTGTCCGTCTGGGCTGCGGTGTTGTCCGTGGCGGCCAAAGACGAAAGCGCCAGCGTAGCGCGGATTGTGCAGGACCTGCCTCGTGCGATTGTGCGTTAGTGCCCCCCACACCAGATCTCCCTTTCCAGGACCGCTGCGCGGCCGGCGTGGGAAGAGCAGCTTCTGATCACGGAACGCCTTGACCGTAGCACTCGCTGACCCAGTGCGGCGAAAGGTCCGGAAGAGATGGCGCACGCTGTTTTGTACCTGCTGATCGGGATCCATCACAACTCGGTCAGTCGCGTCGTAGACCAGGCCAACAGGTAGAGGCATTCTGAGTTCACCACGACGGGCTTTGTTTAGAAGTCCACCCCGCAGTCGCAACCGTAGCATGTGCAATTCTGCTTCGCTCATCGTGCCCTTGAGCCCGAGCAGGAGACGGTCGTTGAAGTCGCAGGGGTTATAGACACCATCCTCATCCACGATCAGCGTATCGCTGAGAGCGCAGATCTCCAGCAACCGGTGCCAATCACTGCTATTGCGGGCCAGCCTCGATACCTCCAGCCCCAACACTACGCCGGCGCGACCCATACCGACTTCGGCCACCAGATTCTGGAATCCCCGACGGTCCGCCGCCGATGCACCTGACTGGCCTTGGTCGCAGTCGACGACGACGACGTCCTCGAGTTGCCACCCCAGAGCGACGGCGCGTTGTTTGAGGGCGTACTGGCGCTCCGTGCTCTCGGTGTTCCCGAAAACCTGTTGCATCGAGGATTGTCGTACATAAAGGTATGCTTTGCGCCCAAGGTGTGAGGCCGTGACCTTGTGTGAGGGCATCGTCATGCTTGGACCTCCATGAACCGGTTCAGAACCAGGTTGGTGAGGATATCAAGGAGAGCCGGGCAACGCGCGTCCGGTAGTCGTGTGTCGCGACTCGTGGCGCTTGGCCATGTGGGAGCTGCGCGTGGCGGGCAGGAGGAGGCCGCCTCCATCCACGCCGCCATTCCCGTCTGTAAGAGAATAGCCAAGCCACGGCGTACACCCCGAATGCGTCCTGCTAAAATCTGGCTCCTCAGTTCTTCGTAGTAAGTGACCACAATCTGTTCGCCGTGAGAGGTGAGGAGTCGCACGGATCTCAACGGCGTTTTTTTTTCCGCCGCAACAATGCGCGTTCGATGCTGCGCGGGTGGACGGATAGATCGAACCGTTCTTTGATCGCCGCAACCAAGTCGCCCGCCCCCAAGTGCGGCATGTCGGCGCGAGTGTCCTCGAGGAAATTTACGACTTCCTCGCTCAGTTTGTGTGCGCGGCGAGGTCCGGGCTTTTGTGGCTGTAAGGCGGCCAACCCACCCTGCTCGAACGCAGAGACAGCCTGATACACGGTTGGCCGCGAGAGACCGAAGCTGCGAGCCGCAAGGCTGACTGGCTGGCCCTCGACGTGCACCCGCCGCACCATCTCGTACTTGAGTTGCAATAAATCGTTTGGATCGAAGAAATCCGTGGTCACGAACAGCGCGTCGTTTACGACCTCGGGTCTTGGATTGAGGCAGCCATGCTCGCGTAGGGCCTCGATCTTTTGTTTGGACGGTTTGCGCATTGCCAAGAGTGTCTCCTGGAGGGTTAAGGCAGAGTGTAAATATAATTATGCCACTTAATGCACCTTTGTCAAGCAAACAATACCGCTTAAATCGATCTAAACAACAACTATTCCGCCATATAACAAGATATATTGTGATTCTATATATAACATCTTCATTATAGATTGGCATAATTACCTTTACAGTTGCGGCGTAATTAGCCTTACAATGGCCCAAACTATTGGACCCTGTCGCTACGCTCCGCATCAAGCCCGTAGCTCCCTCAGTACAGTGGCGAGCTCGAGAAGCTCGGCAAAGCGGAAATGCGCGCGTCCCGCGCTCACGACCACGACGGGATC
Organism: Gammaproteobacteria bacterium; assembly: GCA_024639325.1. GTDB lineage: Bacteria > Pseudomonadota > Gammaproteobacteria > Arenicellales > JAANXG01 > JAHEKE01. The sequence continues at coordinate 143 of JAHEIO010000252.1, read as the reverse complement.
TTCGCAGACCAGACTGGTCCACCGTGACGGAACCGACCTCAGTTTCCTCTCCTCGTCGTGGAAGTAGACCCGGTCCTCTCTCCAGTCGCGGCGCCACGTGACCACGTCAAACTCGCGTCCCGTGTATGGGTGAAAGGGATGAG
>JAHEIO010000251.1 GCA_024639325.1 Gammaproteobacteria bacterium | reverse complement strand
CCACAACCCGCTTCATTGTGAAATGGATGAATGTCCGCTTGAGTATACACCGGCCCCTCAATTCTCAGAATTTCTTGCAAACCTACTTCCGCATATGGCTGGGTCGCGACTCTCGGGGTGCATCGGAATGTACGTGACCAGGAATTGTTAGCTCCGTTCGCTCTGGCGGTGACAACCGCAATTCGGGAACAAGGAATATCGGCTTTTACTTGAACACTAGAATCGACCCGTTGCTGTCGGCCGGCATGCCCCGAACTGGATCAATCTTAATGACTAATTAAACGCAGGGAAGCGATGCCGAGTGCGCCATCGTACGGCCGCGCTCGTAACCGACACCGACGAATCCCTGATCGCCGTGCTCGCACATTCGTAAAACGCCTTTACCGCGAGCCCCCATCAGTAATCTTACCCGACATGACCCCGCCAACCCGATCCCCAGTGTCGATCACCAATCCCGTCAGCACATTGTCGATGAACAGCATAGTTGTTATTCTTCTACTCATCGAGTTGAGGCATACGACTTCGCCCGGGATTGTTATCGTGAAAATGGCGCAGTTTGAATTAGAAGACGTCGACCAGCTTCAGGAGCTGGTGTCACGAACGTTAGGTGGTCTGAACGGTTGGGATATGCGGGTGACCCAAATCGAGCGGGGTGTGTTTTTCGGTTCCTACAGGTCAAGCGTGCTAGTGGGTGAACAATCGCGCATAGTGAAACCCGATAGATTGAAATTTGACCCACTGGCGGCGAGGTTTAACTCGGTAATCCAAAATCCTTTTATGTATGCAGCGCATCACAAGTATGGACGGCAGCTGCACCTCATCGGGCACACCCCAATCGAGTTTTTCGGGCTTATCATTCCGGTGCAGGAAAACCCCCATGTCCGCTACCAGGGACAACTTCTGCAATCCGGACAGATCGTCGCACTTACGAAACCCAATCAGGAAGTTGACTTCATAACCAATCCCGGCACCGAATTTTTAAGTGTGCAGCTTGGTCCCGAATGCGCCGCGACGCTCGTATCGAACTTGGGAATCACCGAACAAGAACAGCTTGCGCAGATTATAACGTCCGACAGGCGTTCGTTACAGCTGTTCAAACGAAAAATATTCCGCTTGCTTCACCACGTGCCTGCCGGTACAGACAGCAGGGGGCTTTCCCGGAGGCAGGGTTTAGAGGCAGAAGTCATCGAGCATCTTTCAATCATGCTCGGTAGCAGCCGCCCGGCCAATTTAAACCTTAACCAACAGCGCTGTCGCACGATTGCCTATTGGGTACGCGATTACCTCGATGCTCACCTGGACCGTCCCGTCGGCATTGAGGAAATCTGTGCTGTTTTCGAGTTGAGACCGCGCACCCTTCATTACGCGTTCAAATCGTGTTTTGGTGTCTCGCCTGTGATGTACCACCGGTTTCGACGCATGCAACTGGTAAGGGCACATCTATTGGTTCGAGATCCGGCCAATCCCACCGTCACTCAATTGGCTACAGATCATGGATTCTTTCATCTCGGCCGGTTTGCCACGGATTACAAAGCGGTTTTTGGAGAAACGCCTGCGCATACACTTGCTAAGCGGGCCTGAAACCTCTAACACTGACCCTCTTTCGGCTACCCCGCCGACCGCCCTCAAAATCAGCAAAGATTGCAGTTTCCGGATAGCTAAGTCCAACTGGGCGTTGCAATATCTGTAGTAGCTTCCGAACTAGCTAGAGTGTCGCGCTAAGACGCCGGACCGTACGCCCTGTTCGAACGGTCCAGTTGAATAGAACGCCACATCTGCAAGCGCATCATACCCGGTAGACCACGCTAGGCCAGGCAGTTGCGGAAGGCGAGACCGTCCTGGTGATGCGGCGAAGTTCGTCAAATGTCTCGGTTTGTTTAGCTCGTTAGTGCTCTGGCATGGCGTTGTTGCGTCGGACGGCAGCTGAGCCCTCTTTGCAATCCGAGTCAGCGCAAGGTTGAGGATTAATTAGGACACGATTCATGTCAACCATATACTGTGCCAACGTGGCTGATCTGATGCCGCTGGCCAAATCCATGGAAAACCAAGCGGGTAGATCGGCCGCAGCGCGCCTCTTTGCCGAAGAAGGTGTTCCGATAGAAATCTTGTGCCGGCACGATGGCTTTTTGCCTTATGTGGATGTTTGCGGCATTTACGAGCGGGCTGCACGCTTTTTTGCGGACTCGATATTCGGGGCCAGATGCGGCGCGAAGTGGAGAGCCGATCAACTCGGGCCGTTTGGCGAGTACATCCTTGCGGCACCCACACTCAAGGGTGCGATCGAACGCGCCATCCAAGGCCTTTGCCTGTATGAGAGTGGATCGAGCGGCGCTCTTCGCAGGACGGGAAACCTGGTCGAGTTTCATTACCTCACTGGGTTCGGCCATCCCATCGGCCGGAGTCACTACGTCAGTGCCAAACTTGGTGTGATGCTGAATATCGTACGGTCCTACACCGGTCCGGATTGGCAGCCTTTGCGGATGACCGTCGACAACATTAAAGACAACAGCATCACGCTACTGGAGGATTTTCATAAAGCCCCGATTGGGCTTGGACATTCCTCGATCAGTGTGACCTTCGATGCCTCTGATCTGAACGTCGGAAATCCACGGGAACCGTCAACCGCAACGACTATGACACTGCGCGACTTGGAGGCCTTAATGGGCGGTGAACCGCCGGTTACGTTTGAAGCCGCGCTCTGCGAGGTCGTTCGCATGCGAATGCTGGGCGGGTTGTCAGACATCGACGGCGCGGCGCGTCATCTGCGTTTGAGTGTCCGCACCCTGCAGCGCCGCCTAGCCCGCTCGGGCATCTCCTATCGCCAAATCGTCAAGCGGGAGTGTACCTTGCGAGCCCGGGTTCTGCTGGAGGAGACCGATCTGCCGGTAACTGAAATAGCCATGCTGCTCGGCTACGCCTACCTCGGATGCTTCACGCGCGCATTCAAGGAGTGTTTAGGCCACGCGCCACGCGACGTCCGCAGGCGGTATAGGGGACCGGCATGATTGCCTGTCGTCGGGTTGGTACTCGGTGCTGATCCGGCCTCGGTCGCGATTTCCATATACAGCGAACGACTGGGAAACGCGAAATTCCGCCCGCGAAACGCCCGCTTGGTGCGGCGTAGCACAATGGATTTTCCATTCCCTCACCTCCCACCCCGAATCGGGCCTGGTCAGATCAAGTGAACCACCAGCGTTCGACGCAGCGTAAACCATCCATGCTCCCGTTCGCACCCAACTTGTCGTGCTGGACCTTCTGGTTCAATCCCATGACGTAGTTGGCGAACATGGGTACGACGACCCCGCCCTCGTTGCTGACGATCTCCTGCAGCTCG
>JAHEIO010000250.1:2063-3350 GCA_024639325.1 Gammaproteobacteria bacterium | reverse complement strand
TTGAGAAGCGGCCTCACCGACGACAGTACGATGTTTGCACCCTCGAGAAAACCGATGACCACATCTCCGCTGCTGCCCCTGACGGCCCTGAGCAGCCGAGCGAAAAAACCAACAAGATCCCAGCGTCCCGTTTTGTGCAAACTGTGCAGATTTACGCCGCATTTCTCGATCTCTTCTTCGAATTCACCACCGCTGTAAAACGTAATCAACTCGACCCGGTGTCCGTCACGTGCCAGAGCGCAGGCGAGCAATGTCAACTGCCTTTCAGCGCCGCCCGCCGCCAGCGACCTGATAACAAACGTGTAGTTCTCTCGCTGATTCGGCTCTGGTGAAACAGGCGGTCTGGCCTCAGGCAGCGATCGCCTCGTCAACGATTCGGTTCCACTTTCGCATTACCCCATCAAGCGAAAAAGTGTCGCTCACGTTCCTCGCGTTGGTCCCAAGCCTCTGCCTCATAGAGCCATCCGACATGAGCAGATCCAGGGCACGGGTGAGGCCCCGGGCGTTGCCCGCGGGAACCAGCAATCCGTTTTCGTTGTTCCGAATGATCTCCCGAGGTCCGGATAAACAATCGGTGGCCACCACCGCTGTTCCTGCCGCCATCGCTTCGACGAGCACATTCGGGAAACCCTCGAAGCGCGACGACAGAACGAATATATCTGCACAGGCAAGATGATCCGGCAGATTATCGACGATCCCCGGCAAGCGTACCCTGCCTGAAATCCCCAGTTCATCGGCCAGATTCATCAGCGTTGGCCTCAACGCGCCCTCACCCACGATAACGAGTTGCCAATCCGGGTAGGACTTGTGCAGGGTTGAAAACGATTCGATAAGCAGATCAAATCCCTTCTGGTGCTCCAAGCGGCCCGCTGCCAGAATCGTTTTGGCATTGTGTTGCCCGCCCTTGGGCGCTAAAGACGAACCATTCACGGGGGAAGGCACTGCCGGGTTTGGAATGACCTCGATATTCTTAAAGCCTCGGCGCTCAAACTCCCGCCGCATGGCATCGGTAATGACGACCAGCCGATCGGCAAAGCGGTAAGCCACCCTCCTCATCGACTCCCACTCTAAGCCAAGTTCCTGGCTGCCGGGGTAAATCCGTTCGGAAACGACAACGGGGACCCCGAGCCCACGGGTTGCGAACAGCACCAGTACATTGGTCTTATCCATGAAACTGATGATCACATCCGGATCCAGGGACTTGAGTGCCTTCCTCAACACCCATATACGTTCGACAGTTTTGTATGTACTTCTCCATTTGTTTTCGGATCGCGACATCAAATCGAG
>JAHEIO010000250.1:0-1963 GCA_024639325.1 Gammaproteobacteria bacterium | reverse complement strand
CTGATTTTTTCCGGCTCGGTCTCCCGCTCGAGCAGCGCAATCTCGTCACCGTCGTCGTCGATTTGAAGTGCCCACGATCCAACCGCCGCTACCCGCGGATTCGCCTCCATGTACGCGAGCTGTGCACCCAGTCTGTTTGGATCCGAGACGTCGTCGCTGTCCTGGCGCGCAATATATTGACCCCGGCTTTCCCGGGTCGCGTGAATCAGCGACCGGGTCAAGCCCTCGTTTTGTTGGTGTTCGATCAGCCTGATTCGGGGGTCCCGATAAGCGTGCAATATGTTGCGGGTATCATCATCCGAACCGTCGTTTACGATGATGAACTCGAAATCACCGCAATTCTGCGCCAGGATACTTCCCATGCTTTTCGCCAGATAGCGTGATCCGTTGAACACCGGCATTACCACGCTGATCGATGGCGGCTTCATTGCTCCAGGCACTGGCAAATTGCGGATGCCCTGGATTCGTATGAAAGCGACTTCGCCCGGTTTACACCGTTCGCGGACAGCGCGTCATATCGCGCTTTGTTGCCGAGCAGCTCATTGACGGCGCCTGCCATTGCGTCGGGACTATCGGGTTCGACGAACGAGGTTTCCTCATCGGTCAACCAGGACCTGAGCGCAGGTATATCCGTTGATATCACCGGGGTGCCCGACGCAAGGTATTCACCAAGTTTTACCGGGCTGGTCCAGGCCGCGCTGGGGTGTTTTGCTGAAGGAGGCAGCAGCAACACATCGGCGTGCCACAGATACCTGGGTACTTCGGAGTGTTTTCGCAGACCGTGAAACCGAACGTTGCTCAGCCGCAGTTCGCTGACCGTCCGTTTGTGTCTTTCGATATCTTCGGGCCAGCCCCCTAACAAATGAAACACCATGCCCGGAAGCTGCCCGGCTGCTGCGAGTATCGTAGGGATGCCTTTGTAGTCGTAAAGGTGGCCGGCGTATACGACGTTCGGACCGGCGCCCTGGTACGGGCTTTCTCCCGCGTCCCGGGGGCGCAAGAACATCGACAGGTCCACCGCGTCGGGCAATACGCTGATCTTGGAAGCGTCCGCCCCTTGCGATGCATAATACTCCCGCAATGTCTCGGAGATCGTGATCCACATTTTGAAGTTCGGAGAATGGGATGCACGTACCAGCGTCCTGAACTTCAGCGAATCGGTGCCCGGAGGCGCATGGCTTTCGGCGGTGGCGTCGATACCCGCCCGGGCACACAACCACGGAAAGTAGAAATCCCTGCCGTAAACCAGGTCGGGCTTCAGCGGGACCGCGGCGCGATAGGCTTTCCACGAGAACGGGAAACCCTTTCTGAAAACACTGACGCCCGCGTACTCGGTCCGCAACTGATTCCATTGGAGTCGCTCGTCTATGCCGTACATTTCCACCAATTCCCGCTTCGGCTTTGTGCGTCCTCTCTCACGGCGGGTAACGAGCGTTACGTCATGGCCGAGCTTGGCGAAACCGTCCGCCATTTTTATGGTATTCAGCGCATGTGCCCACTGCGAACCCGCCTCCAGCGGGCTAACAACAACTATCTTCATTCACCAAGCATTTCATCAGACACTCGGCGAGCGCCAGATCATCGCCGGTATCGATATCTATGGACGACAGCCAGTCCATCTCCATTCCCACGGTCCGCCCCGAGTACAACCGGTCGTGGTTCACACTTTTCCTGTTCAGTATCAGGACAGCGGGCCCGTTTCTCGCGTACAGTTTCCGCTTGTCCTGCCGGCGCAGATTCAGTTCGTCATGGCAGGTGGAAAGCGTTCGATCCTCGCCCATGAGCATGAGGGACTCCGGGTTGTATCTGTGTGGAACCGCAACCGTAGTGACCAGTGTGTCGGCGTCGCATTCCCGGATCATCCGCAGCCCGGCGTCGATGTGACGGGATGTGCGAAACGGCGAGGTTGGCTGGAGATACACAACGTAGTCCGCTGTCCACTTCTCGAGGCGCTCGAGATGGT
>JAHEIO010000249.1 GCA_024639325.1 Gammaproteobacteria bacterium | reverse complement strand
CAGGGGATCATATGTCAGCTGTTTCGAGATCTGGCGGCCGGCAAACCCGGTTCCTTCTCCAAGACCGGTCTACACACCTTCGTCGACCCCCGCTATGGCGGCGGCCGGATCAATTCAGCCACCACCAAGGATATCGTCAGTCTCGTCGAAGCGGATGGCGAGGAGTGGCTGTTCTATAAGGTTGGCAAGGTCGACGTCGCTTTCGTTCGCGGCACCACGGCGGACACTTTCGGCAATATCACCATGGAGCGGGAGGCACTGACCCTCAACAATCTCGCGATGGCTATGGCGGCCAAGAACAGCAACGGCATAGTGATCGCGCAGGTCGAAAGGATCGCTGAACGCAATGGCCTGCCGCCGCGTCAGGTCAAGATTCCGGGGATTCTGGTCGACTGCGTGGTGGTGGCTGAACCTGAGCAGCACAAGCAAACACTGGCAACCCCGTACAACGCTGCTTTTGCCGGAGAGTATCGTGTTCCCCACCCGAGCCTGATATCGACACCGCTGACCGAACGTAAAATCATCGCGCGTCGTGCCGCCTTCGAGATTCCGCCAAACGGCGTTATCAACCTGGGCGTAGGGATGCCGGAAGGTGTAGCCGGGGTCGCCAACGAGGAGCGGATTTCGCACCTGCTGACCTTGAGTGTGGAATCCGGTCTTATCGGTGGAACCCCCTCGAGCGGGGCCGATTTCGGGACCGGGGTCAACATGGATGCGGTAATAGACGAGAATCAGCAGTTCGATTTCTACGACGGTGGTGGTCTCGACATGGCGTGTCTCGGAATGGCCGAGTGCGATGCCGCCGGCAACGTCAACGTCAGCCGTTTTGGTGGCCGGCTGACCGGGGCGGGAGGTTTCATAAACATCAGTCAGAACGCACGCCTGGTGGTGTTCGTCGGGACCTTCACCGGCAGTGGTCTGAAAGTCGAGGTCAACGATGGCAAATTGCAGATTGTCGAAGAGGGTCGACACCGGAAATTTCTCAAGCAGGTCGAACAAATCACTTTCAATGGTCAGTACGCCTATGACCGCGGCATACCCGTGTTTTTTATCACCGAACGATGTGTGTTCCGCAGGGTCCGGGGGGGAGTGGCGTTGATCGAGGTGGCGCCCGGCATTGACGTCGAGCGTGACATCCTGCCGAACATGGACTTTGAGCCGATCATTGGTGATTACGCGCAGATGGATGCCCGTATTTTCAATCCCAATCCGATGGGACTGGAAGCCGAGCTACTCAACCTGTCGATGCCGGAACGGGTCACTTACGATCCGGAACGCAATATTCTGTTTCTCAATTTCGAAGGCATGCATGTTCGGGTGCTCGAGGACGTCAAGGCGATCTGGGATATTTGTGAGGAGCGGTGCCGGGCGGCCGGCAGGCGCGTCGGCGTGATAATCAACTACGATCGGTTTCGGATCAATGAGGACATGTACGACGCCTATGCCGAAATGGATCGTTACTTTCTCGCCAACTATTTCAGCCAGATAACCCGGTATGCCACCAGCGCATTCATGCGCGCCAAGTTGGGCGAGGCCTTGACAGAGCGCGGCATTGCACCTCATGTATTCGAGCGCAGGGAGGAAGCCCAGACTTTCCTTGCCAATCGCGGCGGCGATGCCGATCACAAGCGCTGATCTTGTCGCCTGCGTAACAACGCCTTGTCAATGCCCTCCCCGCGGCATCAGAACCGTATAGTCGAAATCCAGCACGACCGCGGGATCGTATTTTCCCGCATCATTTTTGTAAGGGAATGTCGCGCAATCCTTGTCTTTCGTGGCCACCAAACGCAGGCGCAGGACACCCAGATCGTCCCGGCCCGGCAATTCATCCCTGCTCAAAATCTCCGACCAGGCATAGACGGTGTCGCCGGCAAAGATAGGGGCCACGTGGCGCCCCCCGTTGATCGCGACGATCTTGAATGCATTGGCCAGGCCATTGAAGGAGAGGGAACGCGCCAGGCTGATGACGTGTCCGCCATATACGATACGCCTGCCGAATCGACCATCTTTCTCGGTATGCTGATTGAAATGCACCTTGGCGGTATTTTGGTAGAGCCGTGTAGCAATCATGTGATCGCTCTCCTCCACGGTCATGCCGTCCACATGGTCTATGCGTTCGTCCACCTGATAGTCTTCCCACAAGAAAGCGCTACCGGCCAGGTCCGTGTAGTAACCGGCAAGATTCAGTCCATCCGGTACGCTGATTTCGGAGACCGGGACCGCCCCTGGTAATTCAGGCACGACGGCCTGCGGCGCCGGCGAGCTGGCATCCTTTTTCCGCACCATTACCCAGCGAACATATTCGAGAACCGGATCGTTCCTTTGACTGGTTCCTACGGACCGCACATAGACGGTCCCGGTCTTTCCGTTGGAGTTTTCCTTCAACCCGATGACCTCAGAGACCGTACTAATGGTGTCACCGGGATAGACCGGCGCATGGAAACGCCCGGACGCGTAACCGAGATTGGCCACGGCGTTCAGAGAGATGTCCGGCACCGTTTTTCCGAACACCATGTGGAACAGCAACATGTCATCCAACGGTGCTCCGGGCAGGCCTATGGCTTGGGCGAAGGCAGTGGACGACTGGACGGCAAATCGGGAGCCATATAGCGCCGTGTACAAAGATACGTCGCCATCCGTGACCGTGCGCGGCGTGGCATGAACGATGGTCATGCCGATGCGAAAGTCCTCGAAGTAGTTTCCCCTGTTGGTCTTTTCGCTCATGCTTATTCCTCTCGCCGCCAGTCAAGCCAATTCGGCACTGGCATGCATCACGACCTCACCGTCCGGTCCAAAAGCATCCAGCATTACCGTATCGCCCGCCGGTTGGCCGACGAGCCGGAATGGATGGAGATCGAACAATGGGGCACGACCCTGAAACTGAAATCGCACGATGCGTTTGCTGCTGTTCTCCCGCGTCATGTCGGCAAGCAGCACCGCCGTCAGCGGCCCATGGACCACAAGCCCGGGATAGCCTTCCTCATTACATGCATACGGGCGATCATAGTGGATACGGTGCGCATTGAAGGTCAACGCGGAAAACCTGAACAGCAACACCGTGTCGGGCGTTACGTCCTTGACCCAGGATCCGGCAGGGGCATCGGGTAGGGATGGCACGGTCTGCGGTGCCGGAATCGGCGGTCCGGGCTCCTTGTAGACGATATCCTGCTCCTCCTCGACCCGAATCGTATCGCCCTGCTGAATGCGGTAGCGTGCCGTAACGAACACCAGCCGTCCGCTCTTTCCGGATTTTTCCGAAACCTTGATGATCTCGCCCTGGCGTATGGCCGTTTCTCCGATAGTGATGGGTTCGAAGAATCGGGTTCGGGCACCGGCGAACATGCGTCGCGG
>JAHEIO010000248.1 GCA_024639325.1 Gammaproteobacteria bacterium | reverse complement strand
GCAAGGATAGATCCCACCTTCTTCTACCTTCAGCGAGAGAGTTCGGCCGACCCACTCGCCAGGAGCGATTTTTCGCGGTAGCCCCGAAGGGGTGTGGCGCTTAGGGTGCGTCGAACCAGTGAGATGCATAGCCGGTGCTATGCATCGAATGAAACCCAAGTGCAGCGGGGCCTGGACCAGCCAGCGCCGGGAAGGGCGTTTCCAAGACACACTGCTTTTTGGACAAATCCATAGACCTCGATGTTTGCCATGCTTAACGAGATTCTATAGCCGCCTGGTGAGAAATGCGGGCTAGTCATTTGATCTGGCCTAATCTTAGATAATCTAAATTCACATATGAGTGACTGGTTACCATCGCTTAATGCACTGAGTACCTTCGAGACTGTTTCCCGGCGCCTTAGCAATCGTCGGGCTGCTGATGAACTCAAAGTGACGCCGGCAGTCAGACGCCGATCGCGTCCCTGGGTCGGTGCCGGTTTGTGGATATTGGCTGCCGGGTTGTAGGACGACCCCCCGCGCCCAGTCCTTCGCATCGCGTTTGGTCCGAAATGTCTTGATGGTCGCCCGCTAAAGGGTGTCGGCCAGTGCACGGATCCGCTCCAGTGCCGACGGGTCCGGCAGGGCGCCGGTACCCGCGCCCATGTTGTCGACCAGGTGCTTCGGATTGCTGGTGGCGGGAATTACGCAGGTCACCGCCTCATTTGCGAGGATGTACTTGAGCGAGAGCTGGGCCCAGCTTTGGCAATCGAAATCCACGGTCCAGGGGGGCAGTTCGCGGCCCTTTACCCGGCGAAACAGTGAGCCGTTGAGGTAGGGCCGGTTGACCATGACCGCGATGTCGCGGTCCGCGGCCAGCGGCAAAAGCCGCACTTCCGCGGCCGGTTCCAGGAACGAATAATTGAGTTGGACGAAATCCAACTTCTCCCTTTTCATCAGCCGCTCGAGTTGGTCGAATGCCGAGGTTCTCGAGTGTGTGATGCCGATGTAGCGAACGCGGCCCTGGTCCTGCCGGCGGCGCAGGTTCTCAAGCTGAGTATCGACGTCGACCAGGCTGTGCACCTGCAACAGATCCAGCGGCGACTTGCCAAGTAGCGCCTCGGAGCGTTCCATCTGTGCAATTCCCGCCTGTGCGCCGTGGGTGCGTACCTTGGTCGCGATGAAAAGGTCATCGGCAAAGCCAAGATCGGTCAGAAGCCTGCCGATGACTTCCTCGGCGTTGCCATAGGCCGGGGCGGTGTCGACCAGGGTTCCGCCCAGCGCCCTGAACTGCCGCAGAACTTCGGCCAGCGCGCCGAGTTCTTCCTCGCCGCGGACGCTGAATTCGTCGGAGGTGCCGAGGCCGACCACGGGTACGGTCTCGCCGGTGGCCGGTATCGCCCGTTTCATCATGGCCCGTTCCCCGGCCGCGGTGGCGCGCAGGGACCATGGCGCGAGTCCTGCCGCCGCGACGACGGCCGTGCCTTGCAGCAGCCTGCGCCTGGCTTGGTCCGTATGTTTACATTTTCCTGTCATGGTCATCTCCCGTCGCGATTAGTTTTGGCGCGTGATCAAATAGGCCAGTGGCGGGCGTTCGGATTTCTGGCAGCAGCCCGTGGGGTCAAAATACTCATGCGGCTTCTCGATTGCAATACATCAGCAGCCCACCTAAGCGTTCCTTACAAGAGACTTAACACGTTACGGCGCCGCGTTCGCACCTCAAAGATCGGTAATGGCGGTAATATGCTCCGGGCCGAGACCGCAGCAACCACCGACGATCTGGACACCCTGTTCGACCCAGTCTTGCGCGAAACCTCTGAACTCCCTTGGCGTCAATGTATCTACGAACTGCCAATGAGGCATTGAAAAATATCCGGAATCGGGATATGCCATTAGCGTCCCCGAATACCGCTCACGCATCAGCGGCACGGTGTCTGCGATAAGATCGGCCGACGTATGCATGATTCCCATGACCTCGAAGCGACGTTCAGCGGCCCTGGCCACGTTGTCTGAAAAAGGAACTGTCTCATCGTGCCATGCTGAGATGGCGCCGTCGGCAATTTTTCGTTTGGCAGATAATCCGCACCAGACGGGTAAGCTGACGTCAGCCACGGCGTCGAACAGCACAGACATAAGATCGGGTAGTGACATCATCTCCAGAAGAAGCAAGTCAGCGCCGCCCGCCGCATGGTATGAAGCCATCTCTTGAAAAGCGGCAAATAAGGTGTCCCTGGTTAGGTGCGTCCTTTCCGTAAATCCGTGGCCGTGGGCGCCGATCGCCATCGGCAGCATATGCGATATTGAGCCTGCCACAGCAACATCTGGTGCTCCGCAGCGCTCACGCGCGGTCAATGCCGCTTCGAGACTCCGCCGATTGATCTCCTCAACTTTATCACCAAGCCCGGTGGGTTCGAGAACCAGCCGCGACGACGCGTAGGTGTTCGCGGTAATAATGTTCGATCCGGCATCGATATAGGAACGATGTGTATCGACCAGTACATCCCAGGCGTCGATGGCGACCCTTCCGGACCATGCCCCTTCCACCATCGGTGCACCGCGCCGTTCGAGCTCCGTCGATACGCCGCCATCAAGGATAACGGTATCCCCCGCCTTTAAAGCGCGACGGATCGTTTCATAAGGTGAATTCATACAAGACGCGTATCAACCTATGTTCTCTGAGAAAAGCGACGTATTATTCTACAAACAACGTAAATTTGGCATCCACTAGATTCTCGGATGTTTTTGTATGGAACGCCGCGAGCATAAAGCACCTCAGCTCACTGGCCCGGTCTCGTCTGACGCAATACAGCGATATCTCTTTTTTCAAAAGACAGGATCCAGCGGCGGTTCAACCTCAGTAAGCGGAAAAGCCAGTTTGGTCCAATTCCAGTAGGTAGCGGTTTCGATTAACCGTCACTTCCGACCCAAATCTGCCGTCCGAAGATTGGTCAATCCAAGGTCGATTTTTCGAGGCATAGGCTCGATGATCGGTATACTAAGTCAACTGTAGCAATCAACTATTTCAGCTCCGTACACCTGACCGTCTTTCCTTCGAATGCGAATGCGCCCCCGTACTATAGATGGACCGTGTTTTTGGGGTGCGGCGCGGGTTGTATTTCGGTGCAACCGGGGTATGATTAGTGCTCAGGTGTACAGCGATGAAACGGCAGAAGACCGCCGTGTAAACAAAGAACACATTATTGATTGACTATATTGAGTGACTAATATGTCGCCAGAGACGAAACCGAAGTTGCGAAATAAGGACTACGAGGCGGAGCTTTCCAGGCTACACGCCGAACTTGTCGAGCTGCAGTACTGGATTCAGCACAAGGGCCTGCGCGTGGTCGTGCTTTTCGAAGGGCGCGATGCAGCGGGGAAAGGGGGGACAATCA
>JAHEIO010000002.1:94681-112615 GCA_024639325.1 Gammaproteobacteria bacterium | reverse complement strand
AGTTCAAGCACATCGCCCGCCATCTCCCCGGGCATGGCGGGAAAAGGTTCCGAACGCTCGATCATTTCAACGGCCTCGCGGTCCAGAATAGCATGGCCGGAAGCTCTTTCCAGCAAGATCGAGAGCACGGTTCCCTTTCGGTCGATGACGAATCGCACCACCACACTGCCCTCCTGACCCGCCACCCGGGCAGCCCGGGGATAATGCATGCTTGCTTCCAATCTGCCTTTCAGCAGTCCGGCATATCGAGCTATCACCCCGATTCCCAACCCGGAGCTTTGTGTCTCATCGAGGGTAAGCGCGCGTGCGATCTGCTCTTCTATTGAAACCAGAGTGGCCGATTCTGGATTCGGATCAGGCGATTTCGAAGGCGGAGTCGCATCTACGGTCTCGAACTCAAACACCACCGCTGCCAGAGTATCGTGCGCAACTTCCTCTTCCACTTCGATTGAAAGCGTCTGCTCCGGGTTACCGGTATCGGGTTGCGGGACCGGTGTATCCGCCGCCTCCGACACGGTGGTAAGCGGGGCTTGCTCGGCATCGATTCTCGGCTGCGAAACCAAGGATTCTTTGATTTCCGTGGCGGGGCTTACCTCCACATCCAAAATGTCCGAAGAGTCCGCATTTTCAATATTACCAACCAAGCGGGCAGGGGAAACTACCTGCGGAGTAGCCACCACTTCGCTTCGCTCGGCCGCCGCGGTTACAGGTACGGGTTGATCGACCTTGGCGACGGTGTCCGCGGCCTCCGGAATTTTTGCCGACAGGCTTGGGGCATCCACATCGACCCCGGCAACCTGTATGTGCGGAATCTTTGGCGGTAAACTTGCATCCACTGCGTCGGATTGCTCTACCGCCTCCGGTTCAACGAAGTCGCGCTCGAGGGAAGCCGAAATCGTGTCTTCAACCCGGGGGGCTTCAATGTCCGGCTCGGTTACGCCGCTGACCGCCGGATCCACCACATTTTCAGCCGGGGCCTCCAGCCCCGCCAAGCTGTCGGGTTGCTGATGCGGACGCGTCGATTCAATGGCGCTGCCGGCACCCTCTCCCAGCATGACAACGATCTCTTCGCTGAAGGCGTTCGGGCTGGGCGGGTTTGGCTGAACAGGGTCGAATAACAGAAGTCCCAGCGCATGCAGGCTAAGCGCTATCAGTATCGAAAACAACCACAGCAGGGCGTTCACCAACATAGCTCAAAAGCCGGCCCGGTGTCGACGGCGATCAACACGCATGAACCGCTAACAAAGTCGGGTCAGGTTGCATGCTCCGTAACCAGCGTCAGTTTGGCAACTCCTATCAGCCGCAGTGTTTCCATAAGTTTGATCAAAAGATTCGCGTCCAGACCGGCATCGGCTTTCAACTGTATCTGCGTTGCCGGGTCCTGCCTCAACAGGTCGGAGACGGCAATAATTAGTTCGGTGGTATCAACTTTCCGGCCGTCCAAGACCATGACACCGCTTCGGTCGATTTCGACACGAATCGCGTGTCCGGATTCCGTCTGGCCGAGTTGGGACAGAGGCGGGTCCACATCCAGCTCCTCCTTTGGTCCAACTCTGCCCACGAGCATGAAAAAAACCAATAAAAGAAACACGACGTTGACCATCGGAAGCACCGTCAGATCAAGGCGTCTTTCCTGAGTTTGCAGAGCGAATTTCATGATCCGGATCTGCTGGCGAGGGATACATTGCGTGCACCCGAACTCTTCAACAGATCAACTACATCGATGACCTGCTGCACCGAAACACCCCTGTTAGGCTGCACCAGATAACCCAGCGTGTGGTCGGAAAGGGATCGGCGGGCGACCTCCTGTGCGATATGAACCGTCGACATGGGCTGCCCGCTCATGTCCAGCGACCCATCGGCATCCACACGAACCAGGACGGCGCTGGGCTGTTCCGAACCGATCGCCTGCTTCGCACCTGCGGGTGTCAGGAACCCGATGACGCGATGATCGGAAAAACTGGAAGCAAGCATGAAAAAGATGAGCAGTATGAAAACGATGTCCACCAGAGGCGTCAGAATAACAAGTGATCGGCGCTTTCTGGCGGCCTCCTCGATTTCTCTATCTTTGAGTTGCCCGTAGCTGTGAAGTGACATAGTCGACCGGTGGTTCGTTTACGGCACCCGTGAAAACCTGAGTGGCCGCGTTCTCCATTTCATGTGCCGTTCGCTGAATGATCCGCTCGAACCAGTTGAGCATGGCCAGTGTTGGAATGGCCACGACCAGACCGGCGGCGGTGGTCAGCAGCGCTTCCCAGATTCCGCCTGATAACACCCCGGGATCGACCCGGCTGCCGGCATACTCGAGCTGTTGAAAAGCGTCGATCATTCCCATTACGGTGCCCAGCAGGCCCAGCAGGGGACTGAGTGTTCCGATCACCTCGAGCCCCCGAAGATAGGATCGCATACGCTCGAGATGCAACGCCGCTATGCGCTCGATTTCCTCTCGAACCATGAATTCCTTCAGATCCGCTCTCGCGTGGCCAACTATGGCCACATCCATGACACGCGCAACAGGGCTACGATTCCGCGCCAGTATGCGCAACGCGTCCTCATAGCGGTGAGCCCTGTAATGTTTGAGCACGATCGACACGAAGGACTTGCCCTGGCCCAGAAGCATTACGAACTGAAGCGATTTGTAAGCAATGATGGAAACAGCCACGATCGACAGCACCACCAGCGTCATCAGAACCGGCCCGCCAAGTTCCAGCAGTATATTCAGCCTCTCTAGCACGATATGCGAACTATTCTGACCGGATCGTCACTTGAAAAAAACTACCGCGTTACGCGACGTCGTATCGATATCGTCCAGGCAGTCGCTGATCTCACCAGCCGGCCCTTGGCAGCTGAGCACATCATTGAGCAGGACGCGGTCCACATCCGCGCAGGACACACCCTTGATGTCAAAAAGCTTGACGCTGGTCTTTCCCGCAGGCAGAGCGCCTCCTTCCACGGCCAGCCGCTTGTTGATGACGCCATTCGTATCGAACATCACCAGATCCAGCTTGAGCGAATCGAATGCGTTTGCCGTATTGTTTTCGAAAACCATATACGCCCGGCACGCCCCCTCCACCGATTCAAGCTTGTTCAGCTCAATCTTCATTCCCTCTTGGGCCGCCGCAGGCAGACACCATGCAATGAACGGCAAACACGCGATCATTGCGGCGCGATAAATGTGATTTGCGGTTGTTCTTGCCGAGCCCGACATACTACCTCCGAGTTGGGACCATGGGCTGATTTTACCCGATAATAACAAAAACTTGTGCTGAGTCCGGATTTTCCACCAGGACGCCGGTGATATCCCGTCTACCAGGGAGCGGGGGCGGACCAGCCAGCGCCGGTATAGGCGCTACCGATACAGACTGTTCTTCGGTCAAAACCAAAGAACCTGCCATGGTAAGTCCTTCGCAAGAATTCAAAGCCGCCTGGTGAGAAATGCCGGCTAGGGTTGGGCCGCAGTTTTCGATAAGATTGAATACTCGACCATTTCAACGGTTATGACATGCCTGAATTGAACGACCACCAGCTCGACCTAATAGAATCCGCTCGCGCCCTTGCCGAAAGCACCATTGCCCCGCGAGCCGCCGAAATCGACAGATCAGAGGAGTATCCGTGGCATAACGTGCGCGCACTGACGAACGCGGGCTTCATGGGCATGACGATCCCGAGGGCATATGGCGGCAAGCAGGCAAGTTACCTGGATGCCGTCCTCGTTATCGAGGAAATGGCCAGGGTATGCGGTGTCACCGGCCGTATCGTGGTGGAGGGAAACATGGGGGCGATCGGCGCGATAATGAAATACGGTAGCGAAGAACAAAAGCATCGCTCGGCGGAGCTGGTACTCAGCGGCGACAAGCCGGCAATCTGTATAACAGAACCGGGTGCCGGGAGCGCCGCCACGATGATGACGACGCGCGCCGACCGGCGCGGAGACGTTTACGTAATCAACGGGAAGAAACACTGGATCACGGGCGGTGGAGTCTCAAAACTCCATCTCATCTTCGCCCGTGTCTACGAGAATGGCATCGAACAGGGCATCGGGGGATTCATGGCCATTGGTGACGAGCACGAGGGGTTGATCGTCGGCCGCCGGGAGCCTGCTATGGGATTGCGCGGAATTCCGGAAACCGAAATAATTCTTGATGACCTGGAACTCCCCGTGTCTAGCCTGATACGACCGCCCGGCGGTCTGGCCAGAGGATTCGCCGGCCTAATGAATGCCTACAACGCGCAGCGCGTGGGGGCGGGAACCGTTGCACTGGGCATAGCCCAGGGGGCTTACGATCTGGCCCTAGCCTACGTTCAGGAACGGGAACAATTCGGCAGGCCGATTTGCGAGTTCCAGGGCCTGCAGTGGATGCTCGTCGACATGAGCATCCGGCTCGAAGCGACTCGCGCACTGGTTCACAAAGCCGCCAACAGCGCCGTCCAGGAATCGGGATTTCCCGATATTACCGACGCCGCGCGTGCGAAGATCTACGCTTCCGAGTCCGCAATCAGTGTCACCAACGATGCGCTTCAATTGTTCGGCGCGGCTGGATACTCCAGGGCGCGGCCACTCGAACGCATGCTGCGTGATGCACGCATGTTCACTATCGGCGGTGGTACCGCGCAGATTCTGCGCACGGTGGTGGCCTCGAAACTGCTCAACCGCAGACTACCCCAGACCCGGGATGGCTACGTCAAGCTCTAGCCCGGCGTTCATCGGCACCTGTCCTGCGCCATCGTTCGGGATCCTGGTGGCGTCCTCGATACGGACTAAAAATACTGTCGCTGCATTGCAAAACCTGGGCTATAAATGATATACGGTCACCCGTTTCGTTTTTGACCCAAGGAATAATGGCTGTTCAAGTGATGGATAAAAGTGCTGCAATGCTGAAACAGAATGCGGAAAAACCCGACAGCGAACGGACACGACGAGTAGTTCGACGGGCAACCAACGTGGTGTGGCACGACCTGCAGGTCGATAAATCAACGAGATCGCAAATCAAGGAGCAAAATCCCTGTCTGCTCTGGTTTACCGGTCTGTCCGGGGCCGGCAAATCGACCATTGCAGATATGGTGGAGAAGAAACTCAACGCCCAGGGAAAGCACACCTATTTGCTCGACGGAGACAACGTGCGCCACGGCCTGAACAGAGACCTCGGCTTCACGGATGCCGAGAGGGTGGAGAATATACGCCGGGTGGGCGAGGTCGCAAAACTCTTTGTCGACGCCGGGATTATTACCATCGCGTCCTTCATCTCGCCTTTCAGGAGCGATCGGCGGCTGGTGCGAGATCTGTTCGACGCGGATGAGTTCATCGAGGTTTATATATCGGCACCGTTGGAGGTGTGCGAGGCAAGGGACCCCAAGGGGCTTTACAAACGCGCGCGCGCGGGAGAGATACCTCACTTCACGGGTATCGATTCTGACTATGAGAAACCGGAGCGAGAGCACATCGTGCTCGACACCACGGTGCTGAGCCCGGAACAGTCGGCCGACAGTTTGATCGACTTCATGGTCGAACACGGATTCATAGGTCCGCTGGACGACAGCCTATCGGACCAAACCGATGTGTAGTCGGCTCCGGCGCGGCGGGAGGCAGATGCGGATTCAGGCGCCTTCATTAAACATCGCCCGTTCATTCAACTCGAGCAGGCAGGGCCCGGGCCGCGAGAACAGCCACTCTAGCATACCGCCCATTTGATCGAGCCGATCGGCCGCGGCGTATCCCCAACCGCAGGCCCGGGCGAGGAGCTCGAAGTCGGGGTTTTTCTGGACAACACCGGTGGGCGGGATGCCGGCCAGCGTCATGTCGTCCCTTATTTGTTCCAGTGCATGGTTGTTCCAAAGCAGCACCTTCACGTTCAGCCCCATTTCCGATGCCAGCGGCAGTTCCTGCATGGTGTATTGAAGTCCGGCATCTCCGACCACGACTAGAACAGGCCGCCCCCGGCCGGCAATCGCGCCGCCCATTGCAGCCGGCAAGGCATAACCCAAGGCGCCGTAGCCGGTCGGGTGATGCCAGCTGTTGGGACGTTCCAGCGGCATGTAGTCGAGCGCGGTGTATGCAATCTGGGTCATGTCGCTGTAGACCGTCGCGTCGTCGGGGAGCGCCTGTCTCAAGCGTTCCAGTACCTGCCAGTGGCAGCGCTCCTTCCGGGTCATCGCGTCGGGCAGTTCGCGCCGCAAATTCCGACACCGCGCGACGCAGTAATCCCTCCGGGTGCGTCGATCATTGGTGGACACGATCACGCTCAACCGGTCCGCGGCGTCCGACGCGTCGCCCCTGATCGGAATGACCTCACCCGGGGCCACCAGGGCGGCACCGTCCAGGTTTACCCTGATCTGCTTGCCCGGCAGGGGAAGATCGTCGTTCCAATGATCCGTCTGGGAGAGTCCGGTACCGAGCAGTATCGCCAGATCGGATTCCGAGAGCAGTTTCTGAACCGGCCCCGCGCGTAGCTGCGCACCGGGACATTGCGGGTGGGATGCCGGTATCACTCCCCGCCCCGCCACGGTGGTGATTACCGGGCATCCAACCGCAGCGGCCAGTTCGACGACCGGACCGGGCAGAAGACGCACACCGCCGCCGGCAATGATCACAGGCCGCGCTGCGGTATCGATGGCTCGTCCAGCCCGCTCGATATCCTCGTCACATGCAACGGGCCTGGAAGGAATCCGCTGCGGTTCCCAGGAGTGTCTAACGTCCTGCGACAACACGGGAATGGGCACACTGATGTGCACCGGCAGAGGCCGTTCACTGGCAAATATCATGAACGCACGCGCAATAAGCTCCGCAACCTCATCCACCGAGTGGGCCGTCGCGCTGAACGCGGTAAGAGGCGCCGTCACCGCGGCCTGGTCGGTGATTTCATGCAGACGTCCACGGTTGTACCCACCGCCGTCCGGGGGATTTACCGGGGAAATCACGAGCACGGGAACGGAGTCCGAATACGCCTCGCCCATGGGCGTGGTAATGTTTGTCACACCCGCGCCGGTGATCACGTAACACACACCGGGTCGCCCGGTTGCCCGGGCATAACCGTCCGCCATGAAACCCGCGCCCTGCTCATGGTGGGCCAGGACGTGCCTCACTCCGTGCTTTTCATTGGCAAGTCCGCGATAGAGCTCGAGGCTGTGGGTGCCTGGAATGCCGAAGACGTGCTTTACACCGTACCGCCCCAGCAACCGCGTTATGGCTTCGCCTGCTTTCATTTATCGTTTTCCCGTTTGATGTCAGTAACCAAGTAACCTTTATTTGCAAATGTACCGGCAGGGGGGAAGAATTACGGCCCGCCCTTTCTAGACGCCGTTTTGTCGGATATGATCACGCCGCCCGGCATTTCCACACATCAGACACCGCAAGGCGAAATTATGCAATACGCTGAACTGACCGATCGCATCTCCGGCGAATCCGTCGACACCTGGGATGTCCACTATCGGGCCATGAGAAGGCTCGAGGCCGGCGACGACATCTACCTCATGAGTGTCGGGCAGGAAAGCGATTCTTCCAGCCCCGCGGGAGTCGTGGACGCAGCCGTTGAAAGCCTCCTAAACGCTAGACACCACTACACGGCGGTGGAGGGTGAATCCGGACTGCGTGAGGCCATCGCACGCAGGCACTCGAAACTATGCGGCGCAGCGGTGGACGCGAACTGCGTCGTTGTTTTTGCGGGTGCGCAGAATGCGCTTTTCGCCACGGCGCAGGTACTGCTGCAGGCAGGCGACGAAGTCATTCTGATAGAACCTTATTACACCACCTACCCTGCGACAGTCACGGCAAGCGGCGCAACCCTGGTCAGCGTAGCACTCGAACCCGAAGAAGGATTTCAACTGGACGCCGACAGGGTGATCGGCTCTATTACAAACCGTACTCGTGCAATCCTGCTCAATTCTCCCAACAATCCTACCGGTGCGATCTATCCTAAAGAATCTTTGCAGTCTCTGGTCGATGCTTGCCGGCTGCGTGACATCTGGCTGATATCGGACGAGGTCTACTCGGACATCATTGATGACCCGCCCCCCTGCCGGCTCCACGGTTTAACAGGCGCGGCAGATGTCGTTGTCACCGTGTCGAGCGTATCGAAATCGCACCGCATGACCGGGTGGCGAATCGGCTGGGCAATCGGCCCGCGGGAGCTGGCAAAGCATTTATATAATCTCAATTTGTGCATGAGTTATGGTTTACCCGCTTTTACACAGGATGCCGCCCGGCACGCATTGACGCATGAAACCGCGGTTACCAACGATATAAAGAACCGGCTCAAGCGACAGCGAAAGGTCGTCGTGGAGGGGCTACGTTGCGTCTCCGGCACCGAACTCTACAGCGGCGGCGGCGGCATGTTCGTCATCCTCGACATCAGGAAACTCGGCGTCGATTCGATGACGTTCGCCGCGGGTTTACTGGAACACGAGGGCGTGTCGGTGCAGCCCCTGGCCGGTTTTGGCGCAAGTTGCGAAGGATTGATTCGCATCAGCGCCGTTCTCGGAGAAGAACGTTTGCAGGAGGCGTGCAAGCGCATCAGCCGATATGCGCAGAGCCGGCGGTGGCAGATAAACAGACACAGCCGATCCCGGGCAACTTGACCCCGAGGTCATCGAAATCCACACCCAGGGTCGCCCCCAGAATGTTGATTTCGATTCCTTCCCTCAATCCCACGGCCAGCCCGATCAGCCCCCAGGCGGAAATCTGCCATCCAGTGCCCGATGGAGTCGCTGAAATCCTCAAGCCTTCTCCCAGATAGTCCTTGCCCACCGCGTTTGGCGGCATTTCCAGTCCAAGCTCGGGAACCTGCCGCCCAATCCACGCTACGAACGTGTTGGAGTTCGGTCCTGGCCAGGCCCGGTAGCTGCCGCGCTGGTAGTGGGGGTAGGACCGGACCGCCGAATCGATTTTGGCGACGAGTGACTGGGCTTTCTCACCCCGAATCTCGTGAACGATCTCCGGCGTATTGCCATACCACATACCGTCGACGGGATAGCCGTTTTGTCGAACCGGGCTTCCCCATCCCACCACGTCGTAGCGGGTAAATCCGGAGGCTCCTTCGGGTTTGATTGCAACCCAGGAGTGCACCGAAAATACCCCCTTCCATCGCCCGGCTCGCGCTGCATATACCTGGATTATCGCCTCCCGGTTGCCGTTAGGATTCGGCGCAATACGAGCGGAAGACCAGTCGGCACTGTGCCAGTTGTCCGGCCAGCCCGTTGCCGCCGACCACGCCGCCATCAGCGTGATCGGGACGCAAAACAACAGGGCAAACCACAACGTGAGTTTCTTCAACATATCCCCTTGCATCTAATTAATTTCCGTATTCTACAACGCCGATCGTTGTTCCATGCGATAGCCTGACGAAACGGGGATCGTATGCTTCCAACTCCCGCACCACCGGTTATACTCCTCTCGTTACGCCGGCCTGGAGACCTGACCCGATCACGCGCACCGTTGACATCCCATCACGAATGGAGACCTCGTTCGATCCACCCCGCGGATTCCGACAATGGCTGGGTAAGCTCGCCGAGCACGATATTGGTTCAAGCTTCCAGCCTGATGTTGCATCCGAACTCCGCGTCATTGCCGCGACCAGAAGCGGCGCTGTTATACTATCCGCCGGCACCCAGGTCATTCCCTATGTAGACTGGATCCAGGACGGCATGCCCATGGACGCGCGCCTGATTCTGCACGCACAGTCCGAGGCAACGGCCTGGCTGATCCGTCCGCACTACTCGACCGATATACGCGTCGCCATCCATATTCAGGATTTCTCGAAATTTCTTTCGGATATCGATGAACATCGATTCGATCTGGTCCTGATCGACGCCGAAGAGATCACCGAAGGCCAAACACGTACCGTGGTGGAACGAGTAGCGGATCATGGGTTGCTCGTAAGTGTTGGCGATCATGCCATGCTGAAATTACTGATCCAGCGCTTCGTTGACACCCACTTCTATTGCTGGCTTGGGGGATCGGCGCGCTGCGCGGCCCTGTCTCGAAAAGGACTACAGCACCGCGCGTCGAGGCGCGGTGGACGCAGACGCCGCAATTAGGAGTTTATCCGAGCCCGCATTTCTCAACAGGATTCGGGGCGACGGCCCATAACAGGCACCGATGAACTTGGGCGTCATTCGTTGCCATATTTTCGTATCGCCTTCAGCGCAGGCGCATTGTCCGGATCAAGCTGCAACAATCGCTCCAGTTTGGCCGATCCTGTTTCTATTTCACCTTCGCGCAGGAGAATGACGCCGAGTCCCAGCAGCGCGTCGACATTGTCCGGTTGCTGGCGCAGGGTTCGCTCATAGAGACTTCTCGAATCTTCGGGACGCTCCAGTCTGTAGCCGTAAACATAGGCCAGGTAATTCAATAAATGAATATCTTCAGGAAACCGATCCAGCCCCCGCTCCATCAATATTACGGCCTCTTCGATCTCGTCCATTCCCATCAGCAGTATCCCCAAATGAACATAAACGTCACCGTGTGAATATCCGTGCTCGATGGCACTTTTGTAGGCCCTGATGGCTTCATCGACTCGGCCGAGTCCGCGAAGAGCATGGCCCTTGAAGACGTGACCTGTAGGTTGATCGTTATCCTGATCAAGGCCGCGCAGTATTGTATTCAACGCCGCTTGGTGACGGCCCTGGACCAGCAGTGCATGCCCGACGTATAGCGGCGCTGCGGCGCTGTCCGGGTTGACTGCCGTTTCCCGTTCGAAAAAATCTATACTGTTGCGCCAGTAACTTGCCTGCTGATATGCAAGTACGGTGCTGACCGATACGACGATGGTGGCTATGGCCGCCGCCACTCGTGGCGCATCCAAAACAGAGCAAAAAATCTTCCTGGCAAAAAACACCAACCCGAACAAGCCTCCAACGAAAGGCAAGTAAGTATAGCGATCGGCCACATAGTAGTTGCTGACGATTACGATTCCGCTAACGGGCAACCACATGATCACAAACCACAGTGCACCGAATAGCATTTCCGGGACTCGTTTTCGAGCATGCCAGATGCCGATTCCGAGGACAGTAATTACACCGGCGCTCATCAGTGACCTGAGGTAAGGCATACCATCCGGGGCCTCGATCCACATCGGGTTGGGCCAGGGAAAAAGAAGCGTCTTGACATAGTGCAACAAACCGATCGGCATCAGCAGCATACGGCGGCCCAAATGCAGGGATTCCTCGTACTCCGCCCAATGCCCGGATTTCTTGATGTAAATCGTGATCACGCTGACGACGGCGCCGAGCAGAAGGAACGGAATCTTGTCCCGAACGATTTTCAGCAACGATGCCTTATCGAGTTTCGGGGAAGGGGAAGCCATCCCCCGTTCCACAGCCAACGGTCCGTAAAACAGGTGGACGAGCAGCAGAATGATCGGTAGCGGCGCCACGCTGGGCTTGCACAAGAGAGCCGCGCCGAAAGCCACAATCGACAGCGTATACAACCCCTTTTTCCCAGGCTGAGATAGATATTGAAGGTAAAAATTCAAACTCAGAAAAAAGAAGAGGGCGGCCAGCACCTCTTTTCGCTCCGAGATCCAGGCCACCGGTTGTACGTGCTGCGGGTGAATGCTGAACAAGATCGCAATCAGCATGCTTGCCCACACTGCGCCGGTCAGACGCATACATAAAAACAAAACAAGGATGGCGTTGAACAAATGCAAAATTAGATTGACGGCGTGGTGGGCACCCGGGTTACCCGGCCCGAACAAGGAAATTTCCAGCTGATAGGACATCCATGTCAACGGGTGCCAGATGCCCATTCTGGAAGTCGAAAACGCCCACAGGATATTGTCCGGGGTCATACCGCCGGTGACGCCGGCATTGAGTGTTATGAAGTACGGGTCGTCGTAATTGATAAAGTCGAACGTGACCAGCTGTCCGTATGCCGCGAGGGTGATCACGCTGACGAGGGCGACCGCAACCGAGATGGACCGATAGTTGCCTTCGCCTCGGAGTGACACGAAAATCAGCTCCGGTTCATTCGCGCTGCAGCATCCGCTTCCGGCGTATCGGGTAGACGCGGCCGGCATCGTCCCGCCGCGGTCTTGTTCAGTTTCTCAAGGGTGATGCCGGCAGCATCCGCGCCCATGCGCATCGCGCCGTGCATGTTTGGGTAGCAGAAAGCACCCTGCCGGCCGGTCGAGCGAATAGTTCCGAGAGACTCGAGGTACTCTGCCACGGTTCTCAGATGCCGTTCGAATCCCAGCGAAAAAATAGGATACCCCTCGGCACATCGAAGTATATGCTGCTCGACTATCTGGTCCGGGGTACACACGCCCTCCTCTTCCAGCTCTGAGGCGAGCTGTTTTCTGGTGTCTTCATCACCTTCCCAGCGTCCGTCTCCTGCGCTGCAGGTCATTTCAACGATGAGCACCGTGTGGTCCGACGGACAAGTCTTCATTCCCGCGTTCTTCGGCTCGCCGATACGATGGAACATGCGGTTGCGAAAATAGACATAGAGCGCATCCAGCGCCTGTTGCCTGCGGACCAGAAGTCCATAGATCACGATCGATCTGTATCCGAGCTCGCCCGCGGCACCGCGCACCACCCGAGGCGGGACCGGATCCAGCATTTCAATCAATCTCGGCAGCGGCAAGGTCGATACGCAGTACGATGCGTCGCGCTCGAACCGCCGGCCCGTTTGATCTTCGAACGACACGCGGATTCTATCCGTGACCCCCGGCCCCTCCAGCCTGGTTACACTGCAACCCAGCATCACTTCGCCTCCGGCCTCACGGATCGCGTTGGCCAGAACTCTCGGCATCGCCTCCGCTCCGTTTCGCGAGTAGTACAGTGTCTCCGACACCAGCGCACTGGGCACCCCGGAGTCCGCGGAATTACCCAGCCCCACCCTCCGCAGAGCACTCACCACGGCATCCTTTATCACCAGGCGCGGCATCTTGGTTTTGACGAAGGCGGAAGACAGTTGTGCGGGATGGGTATCCCAGTATCTGTGGGTAAATTCCTTGAAGAAGAATTCGTACAAGGGGCGGCCATAGAGTTGAATCAGGGCCTCTTCCGCATTTTCCGGATCGGTATTTTTGAGTCTGTTTCCGGCTTCGGCAACCAGCAGGCCAAGGACGCATCGAGCAAGATCAAGCGGCGGGACGCTGCACGCCATATCCCCGAACTGAAGAGGGTATCGAAACTCCTTTCCAAACCATCGGATCTTGGCATTCAGCTCCACCGGGATGCTCTCATCTCCCATGAGATCCTTGATCCGCCGCAGGATTTCCTTGTCGAAACCGTGCAGCATATGCACACCGAGGTCATAGTAATTGTCACCACGCTTGAAACCGGCGGCGAGGCCGCCGGGTGTGGTTTCCCTCTCGATAATGGTCACAGGGACTCCCGCGGATGCCAATTCAAGTGCGGTGTAAAGCCCGCACACCCCGGCCCCCAGCACGGCGACGCGACCTTCGGCATCCGCCTCAATCCTGTTCGTCATTCGATCCTCGTTCCATCAGAATCTGCTCCCGCCAGCAACGTATTAGATAGGAGTCGGGTATCTCAAGATCTCGCCAACGAACGGGCCGGTCTTTCTTGATATCCCTGGCCACTCTTAGGCTGTGAGTACGTTCTGGTTCAATCAGTGAGATCGGCACGCGGTCGTCGTTCTGGTTGGCATCAATCATGCCGTAAAAACAGTCGCCGCCGATGCCATGGTCGATCGGCGTGCCCGCCTTGACGTGACGCTTGGCATAGGCGAATACATCCGTGACGCGACCAAACCGGGGCTGCAAAAGCGCCCGCCGATCCAGCGCACACTCGGCAACGACGCGAGGGGTCTCCAGATGGCAAAGGTGATATGGGCGATAAAACAGATAGTATGGCCCTTCGCCCATTTTGTAGTAATGCAAATACCGCATCTGCAGGGCGTCGTCACAATGACCAACGACATAGACTCCGCCGGAAGGTTTGGCTCCCAGAATATAATCTACCCGCCCGCTGTCGCCGTAGGAATCGAAGTCGAACAGCGTCATCGCTTCAAGCACGTCTGCACATTCAGGCCCTTCCATACCCGGGCGGGTCGGTAGCATACCTAGACCATTGGCGAGCAGGGCCATCTCTATGTTGAGTTTGGTCCCATCAGTGTAAGCACAACACTGTATCGGATTCAGATAACGATTGGCAGCTTCGTCGACCAGAGCACTTGCGGTGGCATAGCGATCTATAAAACCCTTTATGTTTCCCGCCTGCACGATGCGAAACCCCCACAGCGATATATCGTCGATCATCCGCTTGAGAACACCGTGCTGGTCACCACCGTCGCTGGTGACTACGACACCGCTTTTCCGTGCTTCCTGCTGCAACAGGGGCCCCAGCGCCAGATCAACTTCGGCATTCATCAGGACCACGTGTTTGCAGCGTTCGATAGCGGTCCGGCAGTAAAAAGCGGCCATGCCGATCGAGTTCGAAGCTTCCACCAAAACGTCAAACTCAACCGAGGTATCACCCAACAAGGCCATCGCATCTTCATGGAACAGGCAAGTAGCAGGAACTGGACGGCTGCGGATCGCCCCACCCGCCCTGGCAACGGACTGCCCGGATGCCCGTGCCGCCTGTTCCGCGGCATGCAACGACAGATCCGTCACGAAGGACAGGCTCATACCCGGCGTCGATCCGATTTGACGGGCAATTCCAAGCCCCATGGACCCAGCTCCCACCAAACCGACGCGAACCGGTTGCTGATCTTGATGTAATTGTTGAAGTCGATCCAACACGGTGATGATTATCGCCGCACCGGCAGGGATGAGGGAAGTTTATAGATATATCGGGTCTGCCATCCTCCCCGGTCGCGGTCCGGGTCGCACGCATTGATTCCGGACAACCGTTTTACTTGAGGCCAAAAGAATGGTTTACTATTTTTATATAGGATGCCCGCGAACCTGGACGGTAAAATAACCGGGTGTTTCAAAACGCCGGGACGCCAGCAATTAAACTAAAACAACGTTCAAAAGAAAACTGCGGCATGATGGCAGTCTTTCCACAACTCAGCGGCCCGCCGTTTGTTTAGCGTTTCATATGGCAGAATTAGCCGGGTAGTGGTTAGCCTTCTGATCGCGGTGCCGTTTCTGCTGCATGCCGCTCAATTACTTCGCATCCCTTTCATCGATACTCTGGAAAATCTGGCCTACGATGCCCGGTTGAACCTTACTCTTCCCGGCACCGTTGACGAGCGCATCGTAATCGTGGATGTGGACGAGAAAAGCCTGGCTAATGAGGGACGATTTCCCTGGCCCCGAGACAAATTGGCAAAACTTGTCATTCAACTGTTCGACAGATACGGAATAGCAATCATCGGATTCGACATGGTGTTTGCTGAATCGGATGACAGTGAAGTGCTGCGTAGACTGGACGATATTCTCAGAAAACAGCCGGACTCCCCCATAGCGCGGGAGATACGAACAGCATTTCCTGAACGCGATGCAAGTTTTGCGCGAAGCATTTATCAGCGACCGGTGGTACTCGGCTACTATTTCAGTTACGACATCGATGAACCGCAGAACACGGGGGTGCTGCCGGAACCTCTCCTGCCCGCCGAGATCGCGGAGGCGCTCGACATTTCCCCGCTGTCAGCTCGTGGTTACGGCGCCAACATCGACATACTTCAGCAAGCGGCGGAACGGGGGGGATACTTCGACAATCCACTCAGCGACAGCGACGGGATCTTCAGGCGCTCACCCATGGTGCAGAGTTATAGAGGTGCAATCTACGATTCGCTGTCGCTGGCAGTAACCCAGGCTTACCTCGGAGAGTCGCTGGTGTTTGGCAAGAACCAGGAATGGCTGTATCTTGGCGATCGCGGCTTCCCCGTGGATGAAGACCTGGCGGCCCTCATCCCGTATCGCGGTCCCGAGAAGAGTTTCCCCTACGTCTCCGCCACGGACGTGCTAAACGATCGGGTTGACGATCCACAAATCCTTAAGGACAAGATCGTGCTGTTGGGCACCAGCGCCCCCGGACTTTTCGATCTCAGGAACACGCCGGTCCAAAAAATTTTTCCCGGAGTCGAAATCCACGCAAATTTGATCTCCGGCATGCTGGATCAACGATTCCTCTCGAAGCCTGCGTATACATCGGCAGCGAAATTGGTCGTGCTCGCCACGATCGCGGGCGTCATGGCTTTCCTCATGCCCGTGT
The DNA here is from genome assembly GCA_024639325.1 of Gammaproteobacteria bacterium. Lineage (GTDB taxonomy): Bacteria > Pseudomonadota > Gammaproteobacteria > Arenicellales > JAANXG01 > JAHEKE01. Next base: position 96,493 of record JAHEIO010000002.1, on the reverse strand, counting down.
TCGGGGCCATCACGTCGATTCTCATGACCATAGCGATCATGGCCATTCTGATCGGCATGAATTTTTATCTCTGGACCTTCCAGGCGGCGGTGTTTCCGCTGGCGGGATCCCTCGCGCTCGTCCTGTTGCTGTACCTTTTCAACGCCAGCTACGGGTTCCTGATCGAGTCGAGCAACAAGCGCGCGTTGACCAAACGATTCGGCCAATACGTACCACCCGAACTGGTGGAAGAGATGGCCCGGAATCCAAAGAAATATTCGCTACAGGGCGAGCGCAGGGAGATGACCGTCCTATTCTCAGACGTTCGCGGCTTCACCAAGTTATCTGAAAATATGGAACCGGAAGAGCTGTCCAGGCTTATGAATGAACTGCTGACGACCATCACCCGGGTTATCCACCAGCACCTCGGCACGATAGATAAATACATGGGTGATGCCGTCATGGCGTTTTGGGGTGCCCCGCTGGACGACCCCGACCATGCGCAACATGCGGTAGCGGCAGCGCTGGAAATTCAGCGCGACATGGTAGATCTTCGCAAGCGGTATGCCGAAAAAGGATGGCCGGAAATCCGTGTTGGCATCGGCCTCAATACCGGGATTACGAATGTTGGCGACATGGGCTCGGAGTTTCGCATGGCTTACACGGCAATTGGGGATACTGTGAATGTCGGATCCCGCCTGGAGGGTCTTACCAAATTATACGGCGTGGGGATCGCAGTCAGCGAGACAACTGCCGAAAATGCCCCCGGTTTTACCTACCGGGAATTGGACCGGGTTAGGGTCAAAGGGCGTGACACGCCGCTTACAATATACGAGCCCCACCCGGCGCGGGAGATTCTGGATCCGGCAGTCGATTCAGAGCTCACCGACTACCGGGAAGCGCTGGATACGTACCGAAAACGGCACTGGGACAGCGCGGAGAGCAGGTTCCGAAAACTGTCCAAAACCAACCGCGGACATCCGCTCTATGAGCGGTATCTGGCACAGATCGCCCATTTTCGCGACCATCCACCGGCAGCGGACTGGGACGGCGTCTTCACGCACGAGACAAAGTAACCTTACAATTTATGCGATTTTTCGGATTTATTGATACACTGGAACGCCGGGTACCGTTAATTAGGTGGAGGCGATCATGAGGTTTAGATATTCAGCCATTGGTTCTTTTCTTGTCGCGGCTACGATGTTGTTGAGTACCGAAGTTTATTCATCGGACCCGGCCGGCCGGGTCATCGCCGTCAAAGGTGAGGTTACCGCGGAAACATCTGACGGCAGCAGCAGAATGCTGGCAAAATCTCACCAAGTGTTTGTTGGAGACAATATCACGACGGGCATCGGCGCGTATGCCGTGATCGAATTCGTGGACGGCGCCAGGGCAACCATGCGCCCGAACACCAATCTGGCTGTAAGCAAATACGCTTTCGGTACCGATGATGACGGTGCGGTTCTGGAATTGGTCAAGGGCGGGTTCCGCGCCATCACCGGTGAAATTGCACACAATAGACCGGAATCGTACAAGGTGCAGACTAATGTGGCGACTTTAGGCGTTCGTGGTACGGAATTTGCGATCATGCTGTGTGAGACGGATTGTGCGGCACAGGCAAATAATACTGCAGAGTCGAGAGCCGGCAGTATCACCGGTCACGGATATTTCGTTTCGAACTGAATTGGAACAACGAGCATCGGGAGTTTGAGTCATCGTCATGAGTGAACTCGTTCGTTCGTTTTGTGCAAGAACGCTGCTTTTAGCAGCGTTCTTGCCTTTTGCGACATTCGCTCAGCAAACGGACAGCCAGGCCGTGCAGCTTGATTGCCC
>JAHEIO010000002.1:0-94581 GCA_024639325.1 Gammaproteobacteria bacterium | reverse complement strand
TCATCGTCATGAGTGAACTCGTTCGTTCGTTTTGTGCAAGAACGCTGCTTTTAGCAGCGTTCTTGCCTTTTGCGACATTCGCTCAGCAAACGGACAGCCAGGCCGTGCAGCTTGATTGCCCGGCACAACCGGAGACTCTGGCACCGGGCGTGTATGCCACGGCAATCGACAAAACCATCACTCTCGAGCAACCCGGAGGCAGTCTGGTCCTTGGTCCCGGCGGTGCCCGCACCGGCTTTGCCGATGCGAACCGCTTGACCTGTCTGGAACGAGTTCCAAATTTTCTATCCATCTCTCCGGCGCCCGGAGGTGTTGGAGTCACCTCCGGTTGCGGTGCGTTCATGGGTGGTGAAGTCGTGGCCCTTGCCACCGGGGCCAGTACGCTTCAGGGACCATACCAGAGCCTTGATCTAGTGGGCCTGAGTGAGATCGTCTATTTTCTGAATTCGGCCTACCCGCCGGAGACGGTTCTGCTGCACGCCGTTTCCCAGGGCATGACCATAGATCGCGCGCTCTATGCGGCGATCAGCACCGACCCTGCTCGCGCCGACGAGTTCTACTGGGCGGCTATCGACCTCATGCCGAACCTGCCGGGTTGGGTGTGCCCGGTGTCATTCGACACGAATGCGTACTCCCCCATCTACGATGTGAACGACCTGCCAGAGCAGCGCACGGTCGCTGAAGTCGCCAGCAGGTTCTTCAAGGCCAACGCCCGAATGTCCCCGTTTCCTGATTGGACAGTCGGCGAGTTCAACATGCTGGCACAGATAGACGAACTGATGGGCCTGGTCAGCGATGACTACTGGTATCATCCCGGACCGCCGCAGGCCGGCGCGGCAGCGCATCCCCGTGACAACGTGCTGGTGTCTATATATAAACGTGGCAAGCTGATCGTAGTCGACGCCGACGCGCCCGGGCTGGCCGCCATGAAACAGTCGGGCAAAGACAGGGTTCCGGTTACGTTCTTCTACAACCAGAACATGCAGGTACCGATAAGTTCCTTCGGTAGCGATGTTACCCTGGAAACGCTGATCGATGAATTTTTCGCGGTCGGCAACGAAGTCAATATGGTGCCGCTCTGGCGGGTTGGGGATTACCACCTCAAGGTGCGGCCAGGTGAACTGGTGAAAATGTTTGGCGTCGCCGAAAAACAGGATATGAATCCTGTTCTCTATCAGAAGGCACTGAGTGATGTGCGCCAGAACGGATTCAGTATGTCGCCGGCACTCATTACCTTGCTTCGCACCGATAATTTCAAGGCCCTGGCTGAACCCGAGCGCATTCGGGCCGCAATGGAACTCGGTATGACCGAGATACCGGTGGTTCTGTTTTACCATAATCTGAACCGGCAACCATGCAGCGCGCCGACGACCTGCTTCAAGCAGATCCGCCGGGCCCGGTCGTGTGCGACAACCCGTGTAGCGGGCGCGGGCCCCGCGATTCCCGCGCAGACCGGAAGCGCCGGAGGCGGCGCGGAACCGCCGCCGACCAGTCCACCGCCGGTCGTACCACCGCCTTTGCCGCCACCGCCGGTTCCAGTGAGCGAAATACCACCGCCCGGACCGCCGCCGGTGATACCACCGCCCACGTCGACGGGACCGTAGTGCCCTGCACGTTCAACGGCTAACCCGCATTTCTCTCCAGGATCCCGAGCGATGGCGCAGGACAGGTGCCGATGAACGCCGGGCCGAAAAAATAGCCAGGAGCGATTTTTCGCGGTAGCCCCGAAGGGGCGAGGCGCTTAGGATGCGTCGAACCGGTGAGATGCATAGCCGGTGCTATGCATCGAATGAAACCCAAGTGCAGCGGGGCCAGGACCAGCCAGCGCCGGGATAGACGTTTCCAAGAAACACTGTTTTTTGGACAAATCTATAGATCTCAATGTTTGCAATGCCTAATCAGAATCCCCAGCCGCCTGGTGACAAATGCGGGCTGAGATGCCGTCACCGGTTAACCGCATACCGGAAGCGTGACATGCTGTTCCGCGGCCGCTGACCGAGAACCAATTGACAGGGAAATATGAGAACTAGTTCACAGAATATTAGCTGACAGGGTCTATACTGGGGACATGGGATAAACCCATGAGCGACCTTGTTTTGATAGATACAAGAGACCCTGCGGCAGTTTGCGGCGAAGCCCAGCGGGTGTACCTCGCACTATACGGAGCTGACAGTGCGGGCTTCATACTCCGTGCATTCGAATGGTTCTTCAAAGCGTTCGACGGAAGCTACCGCGACTATCAGCCGGTTGACATGGCGTATCACGACCGTGAGCACACCATGCAGGGCACACTCTGCTACGTGCGGTTGCTGCAGCACCGGCAAGAGGCCGGCGCGGAGCCGTCAATCCCAGCCAGTATGTTCAGGCTGGGATTGCTGAGCATTCTGCTTCACGATAGCGGGTATCTGAAGCGGGCTTTCGACACCTCCGGTACAGGCGCGAAATACACCCTCGAGCACGTAGACCGCAGCCGCGCCTTTGCAAAGCAGCTGCTCACCGATAAAGGCTTCCAGGAAGAGGACATTGCGAGAGTCCAGCGAATGATCAGTTGCACCGGATTGAACGTCGATCTGGATTCAATCTATTTCCATACCAAGCTGGAGAAGATAGTCGGCCTGTCCATTGCCACTTCCGATCTGTTGGGACAAATGGCGGCCCCGGACTACGTCGAGCGACTTACAGATCTATACAACGAGTTTACGGAGTGTTGGGAGTTCTCGGGAAGTATCGCAGACTCGCTTCATTTCGAAAGCGTCAACCACCTGATGGAGCAGACCCCGAAATTCTGGGAAGGATACGTCAAGCACAAGATCGATACCGAATGCCTCGGACTGTACCGGTTTCTCAACCAACCTTATCCTGACGGCCCAAACGAGTACATCTTACATATAGAAGCAAATATCGACAAAGTCAGGAAAATCATTGACCATAGGCAAAGAGCGATGTTTCACGGCCAGCAGAAGGCGGGCTCGTGCGGTAGCTGATCCAGGCCGAACAGCTGCTTTCCCCGGCGAAGCAGGCGCGCGGGTACAATAGTCCAACTCAGTAAGGGAGTTCAGAAGTATGCTGCCCTCAGAGGCCGCCCTGCTCGTCGTAGACGACAACGAAGACAACCGCTATACATTGACACGGCGGCTCAAACGCCTCGGTTACACCAACTTCACCACGGCGGAAAGAGGTCGGCAGGCGCTCGATCTCATTGAACAGCAGGCTTTCGATTTGGTGCTGCTCGATGTGATGATGCCTGAGATGAATGGCTACGAGGTGCTGGAGCATCTTCACCAGCAGGGCAAGCTGGCGGGCCTGCCGGTGATCATGATTTCCGCCTTGACCGAGATGGACAGCATCATTCGCTGCATCGAACTAGGTGCCGAGGACTACCTGCCGAAGCCGTTCAATGTAACCATGCTCAAAGCCCGCATTGGCGCATCGCTCGAGAAGAAGTCTCTGCGCGACGCCGTGGCCAAGCAGCTCGAGTTGATACGTGAGGTGTTTGGTAAGTATGTTCCGGAGGACGTTGCGGCTGCCGTGCTGGAAGGCAAGGGTGAGTTCAAACCTATAAAGACCACCGCGACCATTCTGTACACGGACATCGATTCATTTACCGAGATCGCGGAGGAAATGTCCCCGGAGCAGGTCATGAACATGCTGAACGAGTATTTCCCCGCCGTCATAGAACCCATCGAACACCACGGTGGTGTCGTGAACCAGTTCCAGGGAGACGCAATGCTGGTGACATTCAATGTGCCGGTCGAGGATCCGGAACACGCTGAAAAAGCGGTCAAGACCGCCCAGGAAATCCAGGAGATTTGCAGCGAACAGCAATTCTCCGGGGTTGCCCTGACCACTCGTATAGGTATTACCACCGGGGCTGTAATTGCCGGTAACGTCGGTTCCGGAAGGCGTTTCAACTACACGGTGCATGGGGACGCCGTCAACCTGGCGGCCCGACTGGAGCAGCTCAACAAGCAGCACGGAACCACGGTCATGATTTCGGACAGCACGGTGGAACGGCTTGTTGGCACCTATCCCCTGGAGTCGGTTGGAACCATTTCCATCAGGGGCAAATCAGAAACGGTAACGGTATACAAGCTTAACAGCTGATTCCCGCTGAGGCGGCCCGGCTCAAGCCGGCAGCAAGGCACGTATTTTATCCAGCAGTCCGGAGAGGTTGACCGGCTTGGTATCGAAATCGTCACAACCTGCCTCAAGCGCCTTCTCCCTGTCGCCAATCATTGCGTGTGCGGTCAGCGCTATGATTGGTATCGAACCCGTTTCGGATGCCCCTTTGATTTGCCTGGTCGCATCCAGACCGTTGATGACCGGCAGATCGATGTCCATAAGGATCAGGTCCGGCTGCTCCGACTGGGCCATCGCAATGCCTTCTTCACCGTTCACCGCGATGACGACATCGAATCCCTTTCGCTGCAGACGCTGCTTCAGCATGAACGCGCCGTCATCGTCGTCCTCAACGCAGAGAATCTTGTTCACTGATCCCGGACCTCGCCGCTTTCGACGCCTCCGGCGCCGCGCCGACTAGCGATGGCGGTCTGCAGCTTGTCCAGCATCTCTTGCGGAGCGCTCACGCCCCTTTGAGAGATGCTTTCGAAACGGCCGCTGAGGCGTTGACGCTCGTCGTCCGACAGGTCTTTTGCGGTAACCACCACCAGCGGAATCGACCGCCATTCGGATTTGGAGCGGAGTTGTTCGATGAACTCGAACCCGTCCATTTCAGGCATCACGACATCTAAAAGGATCAGATCCGGGACCGCTTTCTCGATCTTGTCGAGCGCTTCGCGCCCGTCATTCGCTTCCATTACCAGAAATCCCTCACGGGCAACGAGATTTTTCATCACCTTGCGGGTTCCCTTGTCGTCATCGACCAGAAGAATTCGGCTGTGCACACCCCTATGGCGATTCAATACATCCCTCAGGCGCTTGCGGTCCACGGGTTTTACCAGGAAATCAGCGGCTCCCAGCTCGTAGGCCCGTTTTCGGTTGCCGGAAATCGTCAACACGATCATGGGTATATCGGCCAGCTTCGGATCACTTTTGCAGGTCTCCAGGACCGTCCATCCATCCACCGCCGGCATCAGTATGTCGAGCAAAACCGCATCAGGTCTGAGTTCCCTGATGCGCCGCAGCCCTACCTCACCATCGGGTGCTACGACAACGTTGTACCCTTCGTCGAATAGATAGCGGGTCATCAGGTCTCTGACCGTCTCGTCATCATCGATAACCAGTACGGTGGGCGCCGCCGGATCGACATCGGGGCTCCTTGCCGAGGGGACATTCTTGCTGGTTTTCACAATCTCTGGTATCGACTCATCGATGTCGGTGGCGCCGTCCAGGCCTTCAGCGTTCGCTTCGATGACTCTCCGCGGCAGCCATACCCGGAAAATCGAGCCTTTCTCCAGTTCGCTCTCGACGGTAATATCACCACCCATCAGGCGACAGAATCGCCGGCTGATCGCAAGGCCGAGGCCCGTCCCGCCATATTTCTTGGTTGTAGATGAATCAGCCTGGGAGAATTCCTGGAACAGCTTTGCCAGCTGTTCCTCGTTCATGCCAATACCAGTGTCTCTGACAGTTATTTCTATGCCATCCGTGTTGTCCTGGGGAATTGCACCAACGGACACCTCGACCAGACCATCCTCCGTGAATTTGCACGCGTTGCCAATTAAATTGAGTACGATCTGTCCGACCCTAGTTTGGTCGGCATGCATCTTGCCGATTTCTTCGGAACAAATGATTTCGAAGCGATTGCGGTTCTTGAGCGCCAGTGGTTCGGCCGAGATGCGCAAGTCGTCCATGAGTGAACTCAGATTGAAATTCTCGACGTGCATTTCAATTTTTCCAGCCTCGATCTTGGATAAATCGAGGATTTCATTGATCAGATGCAACAGATGCTTGCCGGCCCTTTCAATGCGCGAGAGCGGTTCGATCTGCTCGGCTTCACCAAATTCCTTCGCATCATCCAGCAACATCTCGGTAATTCCAATGACTGCATTGAGAGGCGTGCGCAATTCATGGCTCATGTTTGCAAGAAACTCAGACTTGGCCTGACTTGCTCGCATCGCCTCGTCTTTGGCGATGCGCAGCTGCTCTTTCGCCAGGATAATATCCGTGAAATCCGAGTACACCGCTACCGTGCCGCCCCCCTGGGTTCTGCGCTCGCTGAACTGCACCCAGCGGTTACCCGCCCGGTGCTGCAGGTGGGGCTCTCCTGGCTTGCGATGCATATCGAGCCGCTGTGCCACCCAGGACTCAACACGCCCCTTTGCATCTTCTATCAGTCCAACGCTGGCGGCTTTACGAATGATGTCTTCGAATCGTGCACCGGGTTCGAGACCACCGGACACCACGGGATAGAGGATCTCCCGATACCGGGTATTGCAAATGACCAGACGGTCGTCCGCATCGTACAGCGCAAACCCCTCCGATATGCTCTCTATTGCATCGGTAAGCAGGTTGGCAACCGCGGGTTTGTCGCGCAGCACCTGACTGAGGTCTGCGTAGTGTTCGACGAGTTCATCCGTGCTCGCCAATCGTCTTTTGAACTCGAGTGTAAGGTTCTGCCAAAACTTGATGGCCAGCTCGGGTCGATCATTGAGGATCCGGTCAAAATCGCTCTTTCGAAGTTCGAGCACTTCTGTGGGTGCGACCGTACTGACTTTTGCGGTGGTCTTGCTGCTATCAATGAAGGACATCTCACCAAAAATCGCGCCACTTCCGAGCACGGCAAGTTCCACATCAACCTCGGCACTCGGTATCTCGATCAATACGGAACCCGACAAAATGACGAACATTGAATCATTGGACGCGCCCATGTCGAAGAAAACGTGCTGCTCCGGCACGTGGTACTTTTTGCCTTCTCCGGACAGCAGGTCAAGTTCTTGCCGGGTGAGGTTGTCGAATAGTACGCACCGCGTGAGTGCTTGATCATTCATGGTGAAGCGCCTGATTGTGGAATGACGTATTGAGCTCGACCTCTCAGTTTGACACAGCTGAAGCCCCAATTCCGAATCGCTGAAACGCCGTGGCGATCATTTTTCCTGCGTGTATGTAGCATTTATTGACTTTTTAATCACCTTACCACTGAACATCGCTGCAATGAATCCTCAAGCGTCTTCGATCCGCCACTTGGATCCTGGGCGGCGGATACCCAGCTCGTACTTTTGTAAGCATATGAATTTATTGATATAACATTGTACTTGTTCGGTAGCCCGCCCCCTCCACCAGGACCACCACGCCGGAGATCAGAAAACGTGTTGATTCCAACCGAGACAATTGCAGCATTCTTCCTCGCCTCGGTCCTGCTCGGTCTGGCGCCGGGCCCTGACAATATTTTTGTGCTCACTCAGTCGGCACTACACGGCCGCAGTGCAGGACTGATAGTCGTCATGGGTCTGTGCACGGGCCTGCTTGTTCACACCACGGCGGTGTCGTTCGGCGTCGCCGCAATATTCCAGGCGTCGGCAGCAGCGTTTACGGCGCTGAAACTCATCGGCGGCGCGTACCTTCTGTATCTGGCCTGGGGCGCTTTTCGCGCCTCGGCCCGGGAGCTGCATACCGATCAAAATTCAAAGTTGAACAACAGGCGACTGTATGCCAGAGGCATCATCATGAACATCACCAATCCGAAGGTGTCGATTTTTTTCCTGGCCTTTCTGCCCCAGTTCGTAAGCCCCGACCGCGGCAGACTGACCCTGCAACTCATGGCTCTGGGAGGAGTCTTCATCATTGCGACCCTGCTGGTATTTAGCGGCATTGCTGTCCTCGGTGGTTCACTTGGGGAGTGGCTAAACCGGTCGCCTCGGGCACAGCGAATCATAAACTGGATAGCGGGAACGGTCTTCGCGGCACTTGCGTTGAAGCTGATTACAACCGACCGATAGGGCGAAAAAGAATACGTGAACTCCGACAATCAGGCCGATCACCATGGTGAGAAGCCGCTGATCGAGCTGCCGCGGCAAGCTGATAATTTCGCTGCCGGGGATACTGAATCACTGGAAGAAATGCCTGGGTCCTCGCCGATGGAGCTTTCAGCCTGAGTGCAGACTATCAGGCCGCCCGCGCTCGAAGACTCCATCAAGCTCGTTTTACTGGGTGCAATCTGGTCTTCGGCATTCATGTGCATCGAGGTCGCCCTGGGTGACTTCTCGCCCTTTGCCATTGCATCCTGGCGCATCGTGATCGCGGCACTGTCGCTCGCGCCCGTCGTTCTGATAATGCAGCTGAATTTTCCCCGCGATATAAAAACATGGGCGCTGTTTACCGCTACCGGATTGTTGTACAACGCGTTCCCCTTCACACTGATCAGCTGGGGGCAGCAGTTCATTTCCAGCGGCACTACCTCTATCGTCATTGCCAGCGGCACCTTCATCTCGCTCCTTCTATCGCATTACCTTACCCACGACGATCGATTCAGCATACCCAAATTCACCGGCGTCGCGATCGGGTTTTCCGGCGTAGTCGTTCTCATAGGTGCGGAGGCGCTGGATGGAAGCCCCACTGCAGTGGCGGGCCAGGTCGCCATCGTCGCCGCGGTGACGCTGTATATCCTGTCGTCCCTGATCATTCGGCGTATCACGGGAGTGCCCACGCTGGTGATCAGCGCGGGCGTGCTGCTGACTTCGAGCGCCTACATGGGCCCGCTCATGTTTCTGTTCGACGATCCCCTGCCCAAGCAACCCGATTGGACGTCGGTCGCGGCATTGATTTATCTCGGTCTCGTGCCCACCGCTTTCGCCTATTTGCTGCGCATACAAATCATACAGCAGGTGGGCACGACATTCTTGTCCCAGGTGAGCCTGCTGATCCCGGTATTCGGTTTGTTCTGGGGCTGGCTGTTTTTGAACGAGGTCCCGACAAAGGCAAGCTGGATCGCGCTCATATTCGTACTGGGCGGGATGATCGTGACTCGTCTGCCGTGGACGCCGTCAAGAATTTATTGACTGCGCGAATAACGCTTCGACCCCAGTGGGCCTGCCAGCCGAAACGATTCAACAGGATGCGAGTTCCCGCGCCATTGCTTCAGGATGAACAGGATTGCGGTCGTTAGATGAAATGGTATTCGCTACGCGCAGTGTTTCACGAACGCCTGAAATATATGCACCGTGTGCGGTGTCCATGAAATTTTCAGAAGTTGCCTCGCCGGCAAAGTATATCTTCTCATCGACAGGCTCAGCCAGCATATGTCTTGCCCCATATGCACCCGGTCTGGTTGCGGAATAGGCACCGCGTATCCAGGGATCTCCGCGCCATGCGCTTACCGTGGCATTTTCGATGTGCCGTCCCGCCTCGCTACCAAACATTTTCACCAGCCTCTCGCGCGCGTAGTCGATCGACGCCTGCTGCCCCGCCCGCTCAAGCCAGTCGGCGAACCGGCCTCCCGTGACCGCAACCGCACAGTTCGATCCGAACGGGCTTATGCAAAAATTCATCGGGGGATCATCGTCATCAAAGAACGTCGCCGTGTCCCGCCGGTAAACCCCGAAGACATCACGGTCGAATACCAGGCAGATCCGGTTGTGATTTCCAAGCGGCAGATCGTTGATAGCATCCTGCTTCCAGGCGGGCAACGCGGGTGTGAATTTGACGTCGCCCGCGTTCAGCACGCCCGTGGATACCGTTAGCAGCACTCGCGACGCCCGTATATCGCCGCCCTTCGTATGGACCAGAATTACACCGCCACTGTAATCGATACGGGTAACCGCTGCATTGAGCAGAACCGGCACATCCGCACCGAATCTGGCAATTAGGGTGCCGAGCCCCTGCTTGACGGGCCAGTCCTGGTTCTCGCCAGTGGCCTCATAGGCACACATATCCCTGATGGAAACCTGGTCGGAATCGGTCGAGTGGTTGAGCGAAATCCAGTAGTCCATGAGGGGCGCCCACTCGCTGTCACGATCATAGGCATCGCACACCGCGATATCCTCGCCCTGGCCGGCCAGCTCGGCCGCGGCGTCGAGCGCTTTTATCTCGAATTCCCTGGCTTTTTTGCCATCCAGCCATCGTTTGTTACGAAAAATACCCGACCGCCAGTGCCAGGTTTTCTGGACGTCCATCCCGTAAGGCACGAGCAAGCGGGTCAGCGGGTTGCGGCTGGCGCTGTGCAGCCAGTGGCATCCCAGATCGAACCAAATCCCGGGCGCAGGATGCTCCGTATATGCCCTGCCCCCGATCCGGTGGGAGGCCTCGACCACGACGTGATCAAGATCCAGCCGACGCGCCGCCTTGGCCGCGCCGATACCCGCCGCCCCAGCTCCGACAATCACCAAATCCACATCCATAAAACTTATACAATTGTTTAATATTTTGAACGATTGTATAATTTGACCATTTCCGATGCAATCCGGACCATCCATGGCTACCGCAACACCCACTGGCAAGGCATCCCTGTCCAATAATTTCGCCCGCAACCAACGCCGACGTCAGCTCATCGATGCAACGATACTGACTATTGCTGAACACGGCCTGTCACGCGTCACCCTGGCAAAGGTCGCAAGTGCGGCGAAATTGTCTCCCGGCATCGTCAATTTTTACTTCAAAAGCAAGACACAGCTGCTCCTCGAAACGCTGCAAGAGATGGCAAACGAGTTCGATGCCCAGGTGCAGTCCGCGGTCGAACACGACGCGGAGCCGGACCTCGTTCTGCTGCGACTCATCGACGCCTTCTTCGATCCTCGGATTTTCAACAGCCACAAGGCGGCAGTATGGTCGGCATACTGGGGCGAAAGTCAGGCCCGATCAGACTACCTGGCTATATGCGGTGCCAAAGATTCCGCACGATATGACGTCATCCACCGGTCTTTCTCGCAGCTATGCCGGCAGGGCGCCCATTCCCGGTTCGACACCCATGCTGCGGCCCGCGGCTTCGAAGGCCTGCTCGACGGCTACTGGGAGGACCTTCTGCGTGAACCGGACGTTTTCGATTGCGGCAAGGCCAAGGCTACCTGCATAGGCTATCTGATGAACCTGTTTCCCGGGCGTTTCGACGATGTCAAACCCCGCAGCATCCCGGACAGTCCGCCGTTTCGGACGCTCATGGCCCCCTGGACCTATGCCAACGACGAGTTTTTTGATCTCGAGGTCGAGCATCTATTCAAGCACAACTGGCTGCTTGCCGGACACCTCAGCGAACTTCGCGAAGCGGGCGACTTCGTCACCTTCGACGGCCTGGGAGAACGCGCCATCGTAATTCGAGGCACCGATAATGAATTGCAGGCATTTCACAACGTCTGCCGCCATCGTGGTGGCCGTGTGGTACGTGATCAAAAGGGCAGCTGCAAACGCGCGATGGTTTGCCCGTTTCACGGCTGGTCCTACAACCTGGACGGCAGCCTGAAAAGCGTTCCTGCGGCGACCACCTTTACTGATCTGGACAAGCGCACGCTCGGCCTGGTGCCTATCGATCTGGAGGTGTGGAACGGTTTTGTGTTCGTCGCATTTCGGCGTACCGATTCGAGTGTTGCATCCACACTTGAACGGATAGAGGAGAAAGTCGCTCCTTATCAACTGCAGAACATGCAGCCGATCATCCCCGAATTCAGGCAGACACGGTCGGTCAACTGGAAAGTCATTCACGATATCGACAACGAAGGCTACCATGTACCCGTCGGTCATCCATCCCTGCACCAGCTGTTTGGCCGTGAATACGAGGACCTCGAGGAGGACGGCCTGCCGTGGTCCTATGGTCGGATCCAGGATAAACCGGGGAAGCTGTGGAGCGTGGCCAACTATCAAAAGTGCCTGCCGCACTACGCCCATTTGCCGGACGAAAACCAGCGGCGTTGGTTTTACTTCGCGCTATTTCCCAATCTGGTCTTCGCTCTGTACCCAGACAGCATGGAATACTATATGACGCTGCCCGTGGCACCAGGGAAAACGATGTACACCGGCCGCAGCTTCGCACTGCCCGACTCGCGCCGGGAAGCCCGCGCGGCCCGATACCTGAACATGAGAATCAACAGGCAGACCTCATTCGAGGACGAGAGCTTCGTGAACTGGATCCAGGAAGGCATGAATTCCAGTGCGTTCCCTGAAGGCACGTTGAGCAGTGCCGAATGGGGGGTAAGCGCGTTCCACCGGCAGATCCAGAATAGGCTGCCAGTGGGAAAATTGGAAAAAGAACCGGGCGCGGGTACGGTGGCAAAGATAAACGATTCCCTGTCGCTCTTGTAAACGAGTTACAGTCCCGGCGCGGCGCCGCTCCTACAAACCTTCGCTTGGCATCGGGCATACTGCACCATTAGCCTGCTGCGAACTGCAACTTAAATACTACGCAGTCACCTTCACCGTGTCGGTCGCCGCCATCTGCATGTCCCTTTCGCGCTGTTTCTGCTGTCTCAACATCAGGTAGCCGGCGGCAATGACACCAACCGCCACCACCACGATGATAATGGTGGCCAGCGCATTGATATCAGGCTTCAGGCCCAGTCGAACACGGGAATAAATCAACATGGGCAGGGTATTCGCCCCTGGGCCTGAAACGAAGCTCGCGATCACCAGATCATCCAGCGACAGGGTAAACGACAGCAGCCAGCCCGAGACCATACCCGGTGCAAGCAGCGGCAAGGTGATATCCACCAGCACCCGAAACGGCTTGCCGCCAAGATCCATGGCGGCTTCCTCCAGATCCTGAGCCATGCCCGCAAGCCTGGATTGGATGATTACCGCGACATAAGCCATGGAGAATGTGATGTGCGCAATGGTAATCGTTGTGATTCCGCGCTCGCCGGGCCACCCGATCAGGTCGCCCAGCGTAATGAACAACAGCAGCAGTGAAAGCCCCGTTATTACCTCGGGCATGACCAGCGGCGCGGTGATCATCCCGGTAAACAACGTGCGGCCCTTGAATCGGCCGAAGCGCACCAGGGCAAGTCCCGCCAGCGTACCCAGCAGGGTCGCGAAAGTGGCATTCATCAGCGCGATCTTAAGACTGAGAACAAGCGCATCCCAGATCTCCTGGCTGCGGAACAGTTCCGCATACCAGCGCAACGACCACCCCCCCCAGACGGCGACGATCTTCGAGTAATTGAAAGAGTAGATAATCAAAAATATCATCGGCACGTACAGGAAAGCCATGCCGAAACACAGCACCGAAAACAGAAATGTGGAGCGCTTTTTCCCCACGATCAGCCCTCAGATTCCCTCGACTGTACGTGCTGATAAATCATCATCGGGATCACCAGCACGAAGAGCAGAACGATCGCCACCGCCGCCGCCACGGGCCAGTCGTGATTGGAATTGAACTCGTTGTAGAGAACGCGGCCGATCATCAGCACATTGCCGCCGCCAAGCAGGTCGGGTATGACGAATTCGCCGGTTGCCGGGATGAACACCAGCAGCGAGCCGGCGAGGATGCCGGGCGATGTCAAGGGCAGGGTGATGGTGAGAAACGTGGTAACAGGTCTGGCCCCCAGATCCGCGGCGGCCTCGTGCAAGGTGATGTCGAGCTTCTCCATGTTGGCATACAGCGGAAGGATCATGAACGGCACGTAGGTGTATACGATCCCGACGTATACCGCGAACTCCGAATACATCATCCGGATGGGTGCATCGATGACGCCGAGCCACACCAGAAAACTGTTGATCGTGCCCTGATCAGCCAGCAGCCCCATCCACGCGTAGACGCGCAGTAGGAACGACGTCCAGAACGGTAATATGATCATCATCAACAGGATGTTCTTCGTCGTCGGTGAAGACCGAACAATCGCATAGGCGATGGGATAGCCGAGAATCAGGCACAGCATGGTGGAAATGGTCGATATCTTGATCGAATTCAGGTAGGTCTTGACGTACAGGTCGTCTTCCCAAAGGTAGCTGTAATTGTCGAAGACCAGCTGCAAGGTCAGCACACCCTCCTCCGTCCATTCGAACAACGGTGAAAACGGCGGGCTGGCGATGAGCGACTCCGCCAGACTGATCTTCAGAACAATGAGAAAGGGAGCCAGGAAGAAAACAAACAGCCAGATATAGGGAACGAAAACGACGATACTGCGCCAGCCGGACTGCGCCCGGTGCTGAAGCTGCGCCGCATAGGCGGACAGAATCGAGCTCATATCACGGGTCTCCATCGCACCATTTGATGAGCCGGAGACCGGTCCGGTCATTCCGTCAGCACCACCGCACTGGATGGCTCCCAGCTCAGATGAACCACGTCGTCCCAATCGACCGCATGCTTGCCGCCACGGGGGCGGCTCTGATTAGGATGGGTCACCTCAACGATCTGTCCATCTGCAACCTGCACGCGATAGGTCGAGGTGTTGCCTAGATAACCCACGTCCCGAACGGTTCCGCTCAGTTGATTTGCCGCCGCATTTTCCGGTGCCGACACGGATACTCGAATTTTTTCGGGTCTTACCGCGACCCACACCTTGCTGCCTTCCTTAATGGACACGCCGTGGTCGATATAGAACTCGCATGCAGGGTCGGAGGACCGGACCACGACGTGATCGGCGCTGTCTTCGGTGATGCGACCTTCGAACATGTTCGCCGAACCGATGAAATTTGCAACGAATCGGGTCTCCGGAGACTCATAAATCTCGGTTGGCGTGCCGATCTGCGCAAACTTCCCCGCATCCATTACGGCGATCCGCGTCGACAGGATCATTGCCTCCTCCTGGTCATGCGTCACCACGACGAAGGTAACGCCCAGCTGATCCTGAATATTCATCAATTCGTACTGCGTCTGCGCACGCAGACGCTTGTCCAGCGCGCCGAGCGGTTCGTCGAGCAGCAAGGCCTTGGGTCTTTTTACCAACGCGCGCGCCAGAGCGACCCGTTGGCGTTGCCCTCCCGACAGCTGGTGCGGTTTGCGCTTCGCAAACTGCGACAACTCCACCATCTTCAGCATTTCCTCGACGCGCTGGAGGATTTCCTGCTTGTCGACGCCGTCCCGCTTCAGTCCGTAGGCGACATTTTGTTCGACGGTCATGTGCGGGAACAACGCGTAGGACTGGAACATCATATTGACCGGTCGCTCGTAGGGCGGAACATCGGTCATGTCGGCACCATCGATATAGATGCTGCCGGAGGTTGGATTATCGAATCCGGCCAGCATGCGCAGCAGCGTCGTTTTGCCGCAGCCCGATCCACCGAGCATGCAGAATAATTCTCCCTGATAGATCTGCAGATCAACGTTGTCGACGGCGGTAAATGTACCAAACCGTTTTGTGACACCGCTCACCTGGATAAAGGGTTCGGCTTCAGGGTCCAACCATGGACGGTCGTCGAACTGCGTTTGTTCAGACACCGGGACGGATCCCGCTACAACTGTATGAATTCCGGGGCGTGCGGCGCCGCCGGAAATGGCAGCGCCGCCAGATCGAATCTAGCCACCCGACTTGAAGTTGGTCCAGGTCCGCGTGCGCACACGCTCGACTTTGGGTGGAATCACGGCTAACGGGTACATGTCCTGCACCATTTCCGCCGGCGGGAAGGCCGCCTGACTGCTGGTAACCGCCTCGTCGATCAGAGGAATGGCATCCTTGTTGGCGGTCGCGTACCAGGTGAAGTTGCTGTCCGCGGCACCGACTTCGGGGCGCATCATGTAGTTCAGGAAAAGGTAGGCATTCTCGACATTCTGGGCGTCACTGGGGACGATCCAGCCGTCGACCCAGATGTTGGCCTTACCCGGCCCGGGGGGCGAGAAGAAGTCCAACGTCACGTTGGCACCCGCTTCCTCGGCGCCGGAAACCGCCAGCAGGCCGTCCGGACCCCAGGTTACCGCCACGCAGAACTCCTTTTCAGGCATCTTCTGATACGCATAGTTGTCGAACGTCTTGATGTAAGGCCTGATCTTGAGGAGCATCTCCTCGACCTTCTTGTAGTCTTCCTTGTCGTTGGAAGACGGGTCGAGGCCCATATAAGCCAGCGCCATGGGGATGACGTCGGTGGGTGAATCAAGGAACGCCACCCCGCACTTGGCCAGCTTTTCCATGTGCACCGGGTCGAAGATCATGTCCATCGACCCGATCGGCACGTCCGGCGCCACGCTCTTGACCAGTTCTGCGTTATAGGTCACGCCGTGGGTGCCCCACATGAACGGAATGATGTACTTGTTGCCCGGATCCCAGTTCTTGGACAGCTGTCCCATCACATCGTCGCGCATGTGCTTAAGATTGGGCAGCTTCGATTTGTCGAGTTCCATCAGGATGCCGGCGGGGATCAGGCGACCTATCGCGCTGCCCGAATGGCTCACTACATCGTAGCCCGAGCCGCCTGCCAAAAGTTTCGCATCGGCGGTCTCCACCGAGTCGTAGTTGTCGTAGGTGACCTTGACGTCGAATTCCTTTTCGAAATTAGCGATGGTTTCCTCGCCGATGTATTCCGCCCAGTTGTAGACCTTCAATTCACCTGCGGCAAGGGACGAACCCGCGGCAAGTGCAAGGCCAAGTGCGACCGCACCGGCAAGACTATTCCTCAGTGGTTTGTGAATATCTAACATACCTTGATTACTCCGATTTTGTAATTTCGATTGCAGTGACCCAGAAGATCAGCTAATCCATCCCCTCATGACTTCTCCACGATCATATCATCAAAAATATGCGGTCGAGGTCAATTTCAGCGCAAATTGGGCTCGATTTCGGGAGAATGCGTACCCACGAACCTGTTCGGGGCGCCGGACTCGAGTTGCACCCATGGAGCACAATCGGGAACGATCGGCACCCGGCCCGGCGCCCCATGGGCCAGACCCGGAGAAAACGGTCGTGAAGCTGCTAAAACCAGAGGATAACACTCGACCGGCGTCGAACTACGGCCAGTGTGTGGACGTACCAGCGAATGCGCGGCGTCTGATCATCGCCGGTCAGATCGGTGTCGATACGGACGGCAGCATTGTCGAGAGACTCGATGCCCAGATGAGACGCTGCTGGAACCACATATTCGCCATACTCGCCGCGACCTATCTCGTCAACAAGGCGCTCGCCCACCCCGGCCCGCTGGTCGAGATCGAGGGAGAAGCGGTTTCCAGTGAACGAGAATGTTGCCTCAAGTCAAGAAATTGCGGATCATGTTCGTTGTAACATTTACGGCCACAACTGACATAGCACACAACAATCGGAATACCACCTATGAGCGCGTACGATGAAATCTATCAGGAATCACTGAACAATCCGGAAAAGTTCTGGGGCAGCGCCGCGGAGCACATACACTGGTATAAGAAATGGGACAAGGTACTCGATGACAGCGATGCGCCGTATTATCGATGGTTTACGGGCGGCGAACTCAATACCTGTTACAACGCGCTGGACGTCCACGTGGAAAATGGCAGGGCCGACCAGGCCGCCCTGATCTACGACAGCCCCATCACGGATAGTCAGCGCACGTACACCTACCGTGAACTGCGGGACGAGGTTGCCCGTTTCGCGGGGATGCTGGCCGAAAAAGGCGTCGTAAAGGGTGAGCGGGTCATCATCTACATGCCCATGATCGCCGAGGCCGCAATCTCGATGTTGGCGTGCGCCAGGTTGGGTGCCGTCCACTCCGTTGTATTCGGCGGGTTTGCCGCCAATGAACTGGCGGTTCGCATTGACGACGCACAGCCCAAGGTGATCGTCACGGCTTCCTGCGGTATAGAACCCGGCAGAATCGTGGAATACAAGCCGCTCCTGGACGAGGCAATCGATACCGCCACTCATAAGCCCGACGCTTGCATCATCCTGCAGCGCGAGCAGGCCATCGCTGCGCTGGTGGAAGGGCGCGACTACGACATGAAGGAACTGATGGCATCGGCTGAAGCCCACGATTGCGTGTCCGTGGCGGCGACGGATCCACTCTACATTCTGTACACCTCAGGCACCACGGGGCAGCCTAAAGGCATCGTGCGTGACAACGGCGGGCACGCGGTCGCGCTTAAATGGTCGATGAAGAGCATTTACGACATCGACCCCGGGGACGTTTACTGGGCTGCCTCGGACGTTGGATGGGTAGTTGGTCACTCGTACATAGTCTACGCGCCGCTGTTCAACGGCAACACCACCATTCTCTATGAAGGAAAGCCGGTGGGAACACCGGATGCGGGCGCGTTCTGGCGAGTCATCTCCGAGCACGAAGTCAGATGCCTGTTTACGGCGCCAACCGCGTTCCGAGCTATCAAGAAGGAAGACCCCGACGGAAAACTGGTTGCGGATTACGATCTGACGTGCCTTGACAGCCTGTTTCTCGCGGGCGAGCGCTGCGACCCGGCCACGCTGGTTTGGGCGCAGGAAAAACTCAAGGTCCCCGTGATCGACCACTGGTGGCAAACGGAGACCGGCTGGGCCATCTGTGCAAACTGCACCGGGATCGAACTCCTGCCGGTTAAGGAAGGGTCGCCCTCCAAGGCCGTACCCGGCTGGGATCTCAGGGTGCTCGGCGAAGACTTACAGGAAATAAAGGCGGGCGAAATCGGTGCGCTGGTGGTCAAACTGCCGTTGCCGCCAGGAACATTCCCCACACTGTGGAACGCGAAAGAAAGACACCACGAGGCATACCTGGCCGATTATCCTGGCTATTACAAAACCGCGGACGCGGGTTTCATAGACGAAGACGGGTACGTGTTCGTGATGTCCAGAACCGACGACATCATCAACGTGGCGGGACACCGGTTGTCCACGGGGGCGATGGAAGAAGTGCTGTCGGCGCATCCCGATGTTGCCGAGTGCGCGGTGACCGGTGTTGCGGACAAGCTCAAGGGGCAGGTTCCGCTTGGTTTCATCGTTCTCAACGCCGGATGTGAGCGGAGCCACGAAGACATAGCCAAAGAAGTGATTAAAATGGTGCGCGATCGAATTGGGCCGGTCGCGGCCTTCAAACAGGCGGTCGTCGTCAAACGCCTGCCGAAGACGCGTTCCGGCAAGATCCTGCGCGGCACCATGCAGAAGATCGCGGACGTTGCGCCGTGGAAGATGCCCGCCACTATTGATGACCCGGTCATTCTGGACGAAATCACGGAAGTATTGAAGTCAATCGGCTACGCAAAAAAAGAATAGAAAATCAGCCGTTGCTGAATACGGCTCTTTGAGGAATTTCTAGCCCGCATTTCTCACCAGGATCCCGAGCGCTTGCGCAGGGCAGGTGCCGATGAACGCCGGACTGGGGAGTCGCGATTATCTATCTTTTCAGGACCGGTGCTAGCCCGGCCGCTGCGGCGGCATGCGCGGGCAAGGGCGAAAAACACTGAACACCGTCGGTATTCGGTAAAAACCATCGAATTTGCAGCTTCTTTGGCTGGACCAGAGATCAAAAACCATTGCAAAATAGAGAGTTACACTTAACCAGTTCCCCAGATGGCCCCACCCCGTGCACTGAAAGCCAACACGCGCGTAGGCAAGTACGCGATCGTCGAGGTCGTGGACACCAACAGCCACAGCGTGATCTATCGCGCTCGACTCGAGGATACGGAGCAGGAGTTCTGGTTACAGGAGTATTTTCCCCGGGAGCTTGCGGAACGCCATCCGGGCAGCACCGCCGTACAACCGTTGCCAGGCCAGGAAAGCAGATTCGAGGAAGGCCTCACATTGTTCCTCCAGGAGGCGCGCATCCTCTCACAAATACAGGAACCCTATCTCACCCGAGTCAGGGAATATGCAGAAGCAGGTGGAACCGCTTTTCTGTCGATGGATCTGGAATCCGGGATCACACTGAATGCCCACCTGGAACAGCATGGAGAACTGGCGCAAACCGAGCTGTGTGATCTGTTCGTTCCACTGCTGAAGGGGCTGCGGGTAGTCCATTCCCACGGACTGCTCCATCGTGATGTCAATCCCGAAAATATCTTCATTCGCGACGGCGGGCTGCCCCTGCTACTTGGGTTTGGCAGTACGCACCGAACCTTGCCAATCTGGAATGCCGAGCTGGAATCGCGGGTCACGCCGGGATACAGCGCGATCGAACAATACAATGACCAGGGCAAACTGGGCCCGTGGACGGATCTTTACGCAATGGGGGCGGTGATGTACCGGTGCATTTCCGGTCGCGTCCCCGTGGCTGCAAACACGCGGGTATCAGAACTGACCCGCGGCAATCCAGACCCGCTGCCATCCGCTGCAGAAACCTACCGCAGTGGCTATGGCTCCCGGATACTCGACGCAGTCGACCGTCTGATGCGACCGGCCCCGCAGGATCGCCCGCAATCCGTTGATGAAATCATGCCAGCTTTTGCCGAGACCGAAAACCACGGCGAGGCAGATCCGGAAGAGCAGCAACAAATCCAACCGCCGAAAGTTGCGCAAAAAGAAATCAAGCTCGACGCGCCCAGGCTCTACGCTGACCCGAGGACCCGGGTCCCGCCGAAACGGGTCCCAAGCGGATCGAATCCCCTGTTTTGGATCATTTCGCTGGGATTTCTGATAGCTGTCGGGATCTTTACCTTCTGGCCCCAGATAAAACCATTCATTTCGCCGCCGGAGCGTGAGGTCACCGAGGCGCCGTCGAACATCGAGGGTACAAAAATCCCGCAGGACATACTGCAACGTCCTTTGCCGGGCGACGCCCCCCCCGACCTTCCTGAATCCGTGAAGTTTACGCGCAAGGCCGACGATTTTCGTATGGAGCAATACCGCAACCTGGACCAGAAAACCAAGGGGATACGCGCCCTCCTCGATACCGCAAGGGAGAAGATGGAGCGTGGGGAGATGATTAAACCCGCAAACGAGAATGCGCTTGCGAGCTTCCGGGCTGTACTGTTACTGGATGAAGGCAATATCGATGCGCGGCAAGGAATCGACGAAATCGTTACGGCGCTGATAACGCGCGCCAAAGACAACCTCGAGAGGGGAGAACTGGACACGGCGATGACGATTCTCGATGATCTCGAAGACTCCGATATCGAAATTGAAAGCATGGCGGCACTGCGCAAGCAACTGGATGAGCAGATACAAACTAGATCAGCGGCAGAGGAGCGCAGCAGGCAGATAAGACTCACCGAACAACAGCGACTCGAAGAACAGCAGCGGGTGGAACAGGAAAGGATCAGGCTGGAAAAACTCGCCGAGCAACAACGGCTCGAGGAACAGCAGCCGGCGGAGCAGGAGACAATCCGACAATCCGAGAACGCCAGCCGTATTCGTTCCCTGCTGCTTCAGGCAAAAGACGCGTACGGCGGGAAAGCGCTGACACGTTCATCCGCAGCGAATGCTCTGCCCTACTTGAGAGAAGCGTTGAGCATCGACCCCGAAAACGAGGAAGCGCTGGCGGGCATCTCCGGCATATACCGATATTATGTCGACCAGGCCAACAAAGCGCTGGCGATCGACCGCTTCGATGAAGTGGAGAGAAACTTGACACTCGCCGCATCGATCGACCCGGAAAGTGAGACGCTGAATCTTTTGCGCGAGCAGATGAAACTGCGTCAATCGGCCCTGGCCAGCGCGCGACAGCAGCAGCGCGCAGACACATCGCGAGTTGACAAAAAGAAAAAACCCCCGGTACAGAAAGTTAAGATCGACGAACAACAGGTGGCAAAGGGGATCGACGCTTACTACAGCGGTCGATACGAAACAGCATACACGCTCCTCAAACCCCTGGCCGAGCAAGGGAGTACCCGGGCACAGTTTCGACTCGGGGTGATGTATCTCCGGGGCCGTGGTGTGGACCAGAACCTGGACGCGGGAACAAACTTGATCAAAAAGGCATTTCCCCAAATCCAGAATGCCGCAGTGGCCGGCGCCGCCTGGGCACAGGCTGATCTCGGCTCCTTGTATCAGACCGGCCTGCTGGTTACAAAAAACGACAAGGAAGCCGTGCGCTGGTATCGCGCGGCGGCGGAACAGGGCTACGCGGGTGCCCAGACCAACCTTGGCGCCATGTATGCGGACGGCAAAGGCGTAGCTCAGAATAGAATCGAGGCCGTAAAATGGCTAAAACTTGCCGCAGAGCAAGGCGACAAAGTCGCCCGGGACAATTTGAACGCCCTCGGTGTCCAAAATCTAAATTAACGACAAGAGTACAAGAGTAACAGCATGAAACTAAACGATCCGGATTTGTTCAAGCAAAGTTGTTTTATCAACGGTGAGTGGCGCAATTCTGTCAGTGGCAAGGAAATCGAGGTCAACAATCCCGCGTCAGGCGACATCATCGGCACTATTCCCAGTTTGAACATAGACGAGGTCCGTGAAGCGATCGATGCCGCTCATCGAGCGTGGGGGTCATGGCGCCAGTTCACGGGCAAGGAACGCGCCGCCCGGTTACGTGCATGGCATGATCTGATAATTCAGCACCAGGATGACATCGCCACCCTGATGACTTCCGAGCAGGGTAAGCCCTTGGCCGAGGCACGGGGTGAGACGGTTTACGCCGCTTCCTTCCTGGAGTGGTTCGCTGAAGAAGCCAAGCGCATATACGGTGACACCATAGACCACCCGCTTCCGGGTAAACGCATCCTGGTAATCAAGCAGGGGATAGGCGTCACGGCCGCGATTACCCCTTGGAATTTCCCTGCCGCGATGATAACCAGAAAATGCGGCCCGGCCCTGGCAGCCGGCTGTCCCGTGGTCGTAAAACCGGCAAAACAGACGCCGTTTACGGCCCTGGCTCTGGCTGAACTCGCAGATCGCGCCGGACTGCCGCCGGGTACCGTGAACGTTATTACCGGTTCGGCTACCGAAATCGGCAACGAGGTGACGTCCAGCCCGCATGTACGGAAACTCAGTTTCACGGGATCGACCGAGATAGGGAAACTGTTGATGGCGCAATGTGCGCAGACCGTCAAAAAAATTTCGCTCGAACTCGGTGGCAACGCTCCATTCGTGGTTTTTGACGATGCAGATATCGATGCAGCCGTAGACGGCGCAATTGCTTCCAAATACCGCAATACCGGTCAGACCTGCGTGTGCACGAACCGTTTCCTGGTGCAGGATTCTGTCTACGATGAGTTTTCGGAGAAGCTCGCCGGTGCAGCATCCGAACTGCGGGTGGGCAACGGCCTCGAGCCCGGTGTTCAGCAAGGTCCGCTCATCGACATGGCGGCGATAGAGAAAGTGGAGCAGCATATTCACAACGCGGTCTCCGAAGGAGCCGCTATCGCAGTCGGCGGCGAACGCCATGAATTGGGCGGAAGCTTCTTCAAGCCGACCGTGTTGACCAACGTCAGCCCGAGCATGCTGATCAATCGCGAGGAGACATTCGGACCGGTTGCTCCAATCATACGATTCAACGAGGAAGACGAGGCGATAAGCATTTCCAACGACACCGAGTTTGGCCTGGCCGCTTATTTCTACAGCCGGGACATTGGACGTATATGGCGAGTAGCCGAAGCGCTGGAATACGGCATCGTCGGTATCAATGAGGGAATTATATCCAATGAGGTGGCGCCCTTCGGCGGTGTCAAAGAATCAGGCATTGGTCGGGAGGGATCCAAATACGGAATCGACGAGTTCCTCGAACTCAAGTACTTGTGTATGGGTGGAATCGACACCAATCCCGCAGTTTCCAACTAGTTTCCCGTCCCCATCGGGCGGCCGGCTGGTTTTGCCAATATGCAGCGATATAAGGAAACCAGACGCATTACACTTATCGGTGGCGCGCTGGATCTCGCGCTTGGAATTCTGAAAATAGCTGTCGGCAAGCTATCCTATTCACAATCTCTCGTCGCGGACGGCGTACACTCGCTCTCAGATCTGGTCACGGACGTGCTCGTCATCTGGGCCGCCAAGCAGGCAAGCCGGGAACCCGATGCCGATCACCCCTACGGCCACCAGAGAATTGAAACGGTGGCAACCATCGTACTCGGTCTGCTGCTCGTCACTGTCGCGGGAGCAATCGCTCTAGACGCCGCCAATGACCTTCTCAGCAGGGTGCCTATTCAGACCCCAACTTTCTGGGCACTGGTGGTCGCCTCGGTGTCTGTTCTGAGCAAGGAAATCATCTACCAGTACACGATGCGGGTCGCAAAGCGCATTCGTTCGGATCTCCTGCGCAGCAACGCCTGGCACAGCCGCAGCGATGCACTTTCATCGATCGTCGTCATAATCGGCGTGGGCGGCAGCATGATCGGTATTTCCTGGCTGGATGCGGCGGCGGCTGTACTGGTTGCCGTGATGATCGTATATGTTGCCGCGGGAATGATCCGGCAGGGCGTTCGCGAACTAATCGACACCGGCGTTGATGCGGAGCAGCTGGCTGCAATCCGCGAAGCAGCCAAAAAAATAGAGGGTGTCACCGATATCCACGATTTGAGAACAAGGCGAATGGGATCTGACGTGTTCGTGGATGGCCATGTACTGGTCGACTCGAAAATCAGTGTTTCCGAAGGCCATCGGATCGGCGACGCCGTGTTTTACAGCCTCAAAAGCGGATTCGAGAACATCACGGATATAACTATTCATGTCGATTCGGAGGACGATGCCGCGTATCAAAGATCGTCGCACCTGCCTTTGCGATCGGAAATTACGGCGCAGCTGCGGGAGTCCTGGCAGGATATTCATGGCGCGGACAGCATCGAGCGAATCGTCCTGCACTACATCGACGGCCGAATTCAGATCGAAGCCTGGGTTGCTTTGAGCGAGTTCGAATCATTGGAGCAGGCCAAGGATACCGCCGAAAAGCTGAGGGCATCATGTGCACACGACGAACAAATCGCAAATCTCGAAGTCCTGTTTTATTAACTGGCCAACACATCCGGTTCGCTTTACATCAACCGGCTTATACCTCCGTCGACCCTGATATTTCGACCGTTGATGTATGCCCCACCGTCGGACAGCTCTTCATCCCTTGCCAAGAAAGACAGGATGCCGATCCCGAATCACGTGTCATTGCCTGTACGAATTGCCGCTGATTTCCGCCGGATCAACAGTATCGCTGCTTATCCGCTGACCCTTCAGGCTCTGAATGCAGCGTTCCAGACCGTCTACCGATAAAGGAAACATCCGGCCTTCAAGCATCTCATTGATCCGCTGCAGGGACATCGTATGGGGCCAGTGGTTCACCGGGACCGGATTGAGCCAGGCCACCCTCGAGTAGGCGGCCAGCAGTCGCTTCATCCACACCTCGCCCGGTTCCTCGTTCCAGTATTCGACGCTGCCGCCCGGCACGGTGATCTCGTAGGGGCTCATGGTTGCATCACCGACTATGATCACCTTGTAATCCTTGCCGTAAGTTCTGAGCACATCGAGGAGGGGCAGTTTTTCGCTATGGCGGCGCCGATTGTCACGCCAGACATGATCATAGAAAAAATTATGGAAATAGAAATACTCCAGGTGCTTGAATTCGCTGCGTGCCGCGGAAAACAGCTCTTCGCAGCCCTTGACATAGGGATACATGGATCCACCGACATCGAGGAACAACAATATCTTGGCCGCGTTGCGGCGCTCCGGAACGAGCTTTATGTCCAGAAATCCGGCATTGCGCGCCGTGGATCGAATCGTGTCGTCGAGATCCAGTTCTTCTTCCGCACCCTCTCTTGCGAACTTACGCAATTTCCGCAGCGCAATCTGCAAATTCCTGGTGCCCAGAGTCAGATCATCGTCCAGGTTCCTGAACTCCCGGCGATCCCATGCCTTTATCGCTCGCCGATTGCGGGATCTATCCTGTCCAATGCGAACGCCCTCGGGATTGAATCCGTACGCACCGAAAGCCGAGGTACCGGCGGTCCCGATCCATTTCCTGCCGCCCTGGTGGCGCTTTTCCTGCTCCTGCAGACGTTGACGCAGCGTTTCCATGAGCCTGTCCCATCCGCCCAGGGCCTCGATGTCCCGTTTCTCGCTTTCGTTCAGCAGAAGTTCGGCCTGTTTGCGCAGCCA
Source organism: Gammaproteobacteria bacterium (assembly GCA_024639325.1). Classification (GTDB taxonomy): domain Bacteria; phylum Pseudomonadota; class Gammaproteobacteria; order Arenicellales; family JAANXG01; genus JAHEKE01. Next base: position 68,857 of record JAHEIO010000002.1, on the reverse strand, counting down.
CTCTTCCGGCAGTTCGCCGACAATTCGATCGAATAATTCTCCAGAACCCTTGAAGTGTGCCCCGAATACGACGTCGAACCGATCGAAGTGGCGTTCGTCCTTGACCAGCGTTGCCCTGGCCAGGAAATAAAACTCCTCGACATCGAATCCGCACACACGTTTCCGCAGTGCCCGCAACAGAGTCAGAAACTCGGTAACGGACACCGGAATGCGCGCGCAGCGAAGTTTTTCGAAGAACTCAACGAGCATCGCGCCGATTCAGGAAAACCAGCCGTTCGAACAGGTGGACATCCTGCTCGTTCTTCAGCAGTGCGCCGTACAGGGGCGGGATTACGGTACGCGGTTCCTCCGACCGCAATGCTTCAAGGGGAATGTCCTCCGCCACGAGAAGTTTGATCCAGTCCAGCAGCTCGGAAGTAGAAGGTTTCTTTTTCAGACCCGGCACTTCGCGCAGGTCGAAAAACACCTCCAGAGATTCCCTCAACAATTCCTTTTTGAGACCGGGGTAGTGGACATCGATGATGGACTGCATGGTTGTTCGGTCGGGAAACTGGATATAGTGAAAAAAACAGCGGCGCAGGAACGCATCCGGAAGCTCCTTCTCGTTGTTGCTGGTAATCACCACCACCGGTCGATTGCGGGCTTTGACACGTTGGCTCGTTTCGTACACAAAGAACTCCATGCGATCCAGCTCCAGCAGCAGATCATTGGGGAACTCGATATCGGCCTTGTCGATCTCATCGATCAGCAATACCGGCTGTTCCTCACTTTCGAAAGCCCGCCATAGTTTGCCTTTTTTTATGTAGTTCGAGATATCGTGCACACGCTCTTCGCCGAGCTGGGAATCCCGCAGCCTTGCCACCGCGTCGTACTCGTACAATCCCTGCTGCGCCCTCGTAGTCGATTTGATATGCCACTCTATCAGCGGTCTTTGCAGCGCCCGCGCCACCTCGATTGCCAATTGGGTCTTACCGGTGCCCGGTTCTCCTTTTACCAATAGCGGACGCTGCAGAACCACGGCTGCGTTTACAGCCATCATCAGATCCGCAGTGGCGACGTACCGATCCGTACCTTCAAATTTCAATGCGCACTCCTCATGAGGACAGTTACGTTTTATGTATACTATCCCATGGTCCCGACATCATTCCAATCTCTTATGCCTCTGCAAAGATCCGTTTATCTTTTCTGTTGCGCAGCACTTCTCTGGGGGTGCACGACCACTCCCGACCCCGGGATCGGGGAAGCCGTAAAGTGGTCGCAGCTCGACGGCTGGAAAGACGACCGGCATGCCGAATCCTGGGGCGCCCTGCTGAGGAGCTGTTCGAAACTCAATAATGAGTCCCAATGGTTCGCCCTGTGCCATGCCGCAGTCGAATTGTCGAATCCGACGGACCTACAGGCTCGCACCTTCTACGAACAATGGTTCGTTCCGCACGCACTTTACGGCGTCGGCGGTAAACGCTCCGGGCTCATCACCGGCTACTATGAGCCGCTGCTTTCAGGCAGCCTGCAGCGAAACGGGCGCTATCGCTACCCGATATACAAGCGTCCGCGCGACCTCATCACCGTCGAGCTGTCGGATCTTTATCCGGAACTCGAGGGCAAGCGTCTGCGAGGGCGACTCAGTGGAAACAAAGTCGTTCCTTATTACAGCCGCTCGTCTCTGGACGAAAACCCGGATCTTCTCAAGGGCAATGAACTGGTGTGGGTAGATGATCCGATCGCCTTGTTCTTCCTCCATATCCAGGGCTCCGGCCGGGTGATGCTGCCCGATGGCACCGTACTAGGCGTGGGTTATGCGGACCAGAACGGCCACCCCTACCAATCGATCGGAAGGGAGTTGATTGCGCTGGACGAGTTGCACGAGGATGATGTAAATCTGTTCAGTATACGTGAATGGTTGCGCAACAATCCGTCACGGGTCGATGCTCTGTTTCGGCGCAATCCGAGCTACGTGTTTTTTTCGGAACGAATCACCCCAGAGGTTGGTCCCTATGGTTCCCTGAACGTGCCGCTGGTTGCGGAACGCAGCATCGCGGTGGATCCCGGCGTCATAACTCTGGGAACACCTATCTGGCTGGAAACTACTTTCCCGCATAGCAAGGAACCCTACCGGCGAGTCATGCTGGCCCAAGACACGGGTGGAGCGATAAAGGGACACATACGTGCCGACGTTTTCTGGGGACGGGGAGAAAGAGCGGAACGCATGGCTGGATTGATGAAACAGACCGGGCGGCTGTATGTACTGCAACCCAAAGACAGCAAACACCAACCTGCCGATTGATCCAGCATCAAACCCGGCGGAGCGAATCAACACTCATTAGACAGGGTCGACGCAATCAAAGAATCCAAAATCCGGTCAAACTGGCGCACAAGAGAGATAGAAGAATATTCCAACCTCTATCTCATTCATCCCGCCAGTGCCGCGTTGACCCGCCTTTTTGCGCTATGGGGCTGGAGTCCGAACACTGTTTCGCTACTCGGCATGGCAAGTGCACTAATCGCTTCATGGTGCTTCTATAACTACCAGAGCATCACGATGTCCATGCTGGGATTGGTCTTCATGACGGGGTGGCACGTCCTCGACGGCGCAGATGGGCAACTGGCGCGATTGACCGGAACGACATCGGAGTTTGGAAAAGTTATCGACGGCCTGTGCGACCACCTGGGCTTCGGCATGGTCTATGTTGCCCTGGCTCTGGCGCTTCAACCCCAATACGGGACGTCGATATGGTTGTTGGCAATTGCAGCGGGCCTGAGCCATGCACTGCAGGCCGGTGCCCTGGAATTTCACCGGGATAATTACGACTGCTGGGTGCATGGTAACACCGGAAAATGCTCACAAACACTAGATCCGATAGAACTGGATTTCAGATCAGGGGTCGCTGCCACGCTGCTCCGTGCGGGTCATTGTGTGTATGTCAGATTGCAGCACCTGGTTTCCGAGCCGGACAATGAGTTGATCAGTGCCGAAAGAGAACTGCGTGGCCACCCGGATCGGGGGACATTCGGCAAAACATACCAGGCGCACTCACTGCGCAGCGTCCGTCTGTGGACATTGTTGAGCTCCAATAAAAGGACAATCGCCTTGTCGCTATCCTGTATGGCGAAAATACCGATTCTTTTTTTTCTCTACGAGATAATACTGCTGAACGGCCTGCTGATCTGGTTGCGAAGAACTCAACGTCGCACCAACAGAAATCTTCGGGATGCCTTGTTGAACTATGCCGACGGAACGGCAGATCGAACTGCGACCTGAGCGAACGCTGACCGGATCTCGCTGAGGCGGTGTGCCTGCGCGAGATATTACTCACTCTATAAGCCTCTGGAGTTCACTCAGTTTTCGGTGTTTACCGGGATTTTCGATCCTGATCTTCACACGGGTCCCGGTGCGCACGCCTTCGTTTAGATCGACCCGCAGCTTTACGGCATGGAAAGTAATGTCTTTTTCACCGTCGAGACAACTCGTAACATCCGCTTCCTCCAGCAGCATGATATCGGCGGACTCGAACATGACCCGCGCCGCTGTTCCAAAGGCATTGACGGTACTATCCGCCGAACCAAGAACCTCGCTCCGGCGGTTTGCTATCGAAAACTCCGCCGGGCCGGATACGGCCATGCCGGTTTTTATGTCGTAGGCCAGAACGTCCGTCTTCACGACGTCCCCTTTCCGGGTCTGCAGTGTAACGGAGCCCCTCGCCTCCACCGTGTTCCTAGCCTTGTAGTAAACCAGTGCATCCGAGTTGACCCGGTGTCCACCCCTGAACAACTGGGTGTAACCGCGCAGGATAACGACATTACGGCCGGGAAATTCTATCTCATCCGCCTGGATCCTGACCTTTTCGAACGCCGTGCCTTCCAGCGACTTGAATGCCGCGGGAGGAATTTCACCGCAAAGGTCCTCGGCAACGGCGAACGGCCCGTCTCCCGCCAGCAACGCAACCAGCGCGCAGCGAACAATAAATCGCTTATTCAAAACAATGCATCAAACCGATGACCAGATGAGGTAATATTGCGTCCCCACATCCGAAACGACTCACATCGAGCGTTTCGGTAACGGAAGCCGCATATAAGTCAAACCGCTACTCATTCGATAAATGGGGGCTAAACAGCGCAATTCAAACATGTCAATGACGTACGAATCAATCGGAAACGGCATGGGCCCGGGTATCGGGCGTTTTTTATGGAAAGCATTGTCCTCGCGCTACAATCCGCTGCTCGCGCAGATGGTGGTCACTCGCAGATGCAATCTGAGCTGCGGATATTGCAACGAATACGATGATTTTTCGCCCCCGGTACCGGCCGAACTACTGGCGGAACGGGTGGAAGCACTCTACAGACTCAACACGGCGGCGATTACATGCACCGGGGGAGAACCCCTCATGAATCCCCACCTGACCAGGGTCATCCGCCTGATAAGAGGCAAGGGCATGATCGCGACCATGATCACCAATGGGTACCGGTTGAACGAAAGACGTATCCGCGAATTGAATGACTGTGGCCTCCAGGAGATGCAGATCAGCATTGACAACCTGGAGCCGGATGACGTCTCCCAAAAAAGCCTCAACGCCATCGAAAGCAAACTAGAGTTGCTGTCGATGCACGCCAAGTTCAAAGTCAATGTCAACTCCGTTCTTGGCATAAGCGACGAAAGAACCGAAGATGCATTCGCCGTCGCAAAAACGGCTCGGAAGTACGGTTTTTTCCACAGCGTGGGCGTACTACACGACGATACCGGGAAGATAAAACCTTTCAGCGAGCTGCAGTTCGACACGTACAAACGAGTCACCGGGCTCTCTCACTCCATATCACACAGTGTCAACTACAAGCTGTTTCAAAAGAATCTGATGCGCGGAAAGCCAAACTCCTGGAAGTGCCGGGCCGGGTCCAGGTATCTGTATATTTGTGAAGATGGCAACGTGCACCTGTGTTCCCAACGCCGGGGTTATCCGGGCATACCGATAACTCAGTACACGCAACGGGATATCGAGAGGGAGTTCGACACCCGAAAAGAATGCGCGCCATACTGCACGCTGAGTTGCGTACACCAGATGAGCGCTCTCGATGGCTGGCGAAAACAAGACACCAACGATCCCGGACTTCCGGTGGTCCCGCCTGCCGGCGTGTAGACCGCATATTGCGTAGCCTACCCCTGTACCGAGCGTGGTACTAATTGGACTAATCCGCATACAGCACCAGTGGACATCGCACTGCTCGTCAATCGCCCCACCACGCCCTCACTACTGCTCGAGTCACTGTTGAAACTGATCCACTCCGTACCCTCAGGTGAAGAAATTTTCATTGCAACCTACTACCTGCGCAATATGAGGTTCTGTAAGGCACTGGTCGAGGCACATGGACGGGGCGTAAAAGTGAAACTGCTGCTGTCCGGAAACACCTACTATAAACCCGGCAACCTGGCAGCAGAGAAATTTCTGAAGGATCATGGCTTCGATTCGTCGACCCTGGCCTTTCGCCATCCTGCAAACCTGCTCAAACGTCGGATGCATTTAAAGCTGTTTCTGGCATCCAAGGCCGGAAGCCGATCCAATATATGCCTGTTTGGCACCTACAATCCTTCCGGAAACGACGTCGCCGAACAGCAAGTATTCGATGTCATAGGCGACCAGGATTCGGGATACAATCTGCTACTGCGGATTTACGGAAACGCTCTCCTCTACCGCTATGTTCGCCAGCACCTCGCCACCCTGTTCAGCCACCCCCGACGGCGGTTTTCATCACCGCCGGAAAGTTTTGGGAACATCGACCTGCAGTTCCTTCCCTCGCGACGCGATAACCTGTTGATCGACTACCTGCGCCGCGGGCTCATACCCGGAAATGAACTGAAAATCAGAGTTGCGGTGTCCCATATCTCTGATGCAGGGGCCTTGAACCTGTTGCGGCGACTCGCTGCCTCGGGAAGCCATATCGAAGTCATCGGCCACGACAGTGAGCGGAGATTTCCGCAAAAGACGGTAAACAAACTATCTGACAGCGGTATTCGTGCGTTTCGTTACGTCCATCCCGAGCTGTTGCCCATGCATTGCAAGTTCGTGCTCGTCGAGCCCCTTGGTCCCCAACAACATCGATTCCGGTGCGCATTCCTGGGCAGCATGAACCTCACCTACAAATCCTTTCACATCAATGACGAATTGATATCCAGAACCAGCGATGACGATGTTTGCGACGCGCTGGATGAGCTTTACACCGAACTCAGGCAGGCGAGCCGGCCGGTATGACCCGGATTCTCGAATTTATTGCCTTTTGACGCCAATCGCTTGTCATACCGCGCGAACCGGCGCCGTCGCTTTGCAACTTTCAGAGTGAATTGCTATAAAGCACGGCGTATAACTATTACTATTTCGGGGACGAATATTGAAAGCTATTATTCTAGGCGCCGGTCAGGGCAAGCGTCTGCTGCCGTTGACGTCGGATCGGCCCAAATCGACGATCGCGCTGTCCGGCAGGAGCATGCTGGACTGGCAGGTATCTCAACTCACGAAGTGCGGCATAAACGAGATATACGTAATCACCGGATTCAAGGCGCGGGTGCTGCAGGACGAAATTGCCGAGTTGAGGCTGGTCTATAAAGGATGCACGATCAACGCTATATTCAACCCGTTCTATGCGGTAGCCGACAATCTTGTGAGCTGCTGGATGGCACGACGGGTCATGGATGCGGACTTCGTGTTGATCAACGGTGACACAATCTTCCACTATCACATACTGAGGCGGCTGCTCAACGAACCCGCCGCACCAATTACTCTGGCCATCGACAAGAAAGACCACTACGATGAGGACGACATGAAGGTCCACCTCGATGGAAGCACTCTTCTGGAGATCGGAAAAAACCTGACAACAGACCGGATCGGCGGCGAGTCCATCGGAATGATCTATTTCCACGGGAAAGGACCCGGTATTTTCGTCGACACGCTGAACGAGCTGATGAGGTCGGATGGCGCGCTTGACATCTGGTATCTGTCCGCGATTGGTGCCATCGCCCAGACAAACCGGGTAGAGGTTCGCTCGATCGAGGGACTGGACTGGTGTGAGGTGGATTTTCCCGTCGACAGGACACAAGCCGAAACCATGGTTTCGAACTGGGTCCGCCAATCGAATTCAAAACTGGCGAATTCAAATTTGTCGCTGGTCGCTTCCTAGGCGATACCTTTTCTGTACTCGGACGGTGCCGGAATCCGGACCGGCACAGCGACCGTCGGGTGTGTTAGATCCATGCAGGCCAAACATAAAAGCCTACTGCACGCCGCTATCGAGATCGTAATCAGCCGGGCCGCCGTTGCGGTGGTGTCGCTGCTGTTTCTGGCTTACTTCGCGCGCGAGCTGCCGAAACCCGTGCTGGGCCTGATCGGAGTTCATGCCGCAATCGTAATGCTGACCAAGGTGTTGCTGGACTTTGGCCTGCATTTTCAGGTCATACGGGAAGCCACACCACTCATCGATCAGGGCCTGAGCGAAGAAGCCGTGGAGAAGGTCATCGGGCCGGCGACGCTGATCCGGCTGTCTGCAACTATTGGATTTGTTGCGCTGCTGCTGGTTCTTGGCTATTTATTCCTGGACGAACTGCAGGCCGCCGCGCCTGAAATCAACGTTAAGATGGCCCTACCGTTCGTCTTCACGCATGTTCTGCTGAAAAACTTCCAGTACATCCTGACGCCGGTTTTTTTCGCCCGGCAGCAGTATTGGCTGGATTCTTTACTCGACTCGGGATCAGCAACGAGTGAAAAACTGTTTGCCTTCCTGCTGTATCTGGCCCTGGGCGTCGATTACCTGTTCGCAGGATTGATGATCGGCGTACTCATTACCTTCTTGCTGGCGTGCTGGAGTCTTCGCAGCATCTTGATGCGCATCAGTTTACAAGCCCTGTCCCCGGCCGGCGCGATAAAACGACTCAGGGCTTGTTTTCCCGACTATCAGCGGGTGCTCTACCGTCGCGGCTTCCGCCAGTTGGACCGGGTCGTAATTGCCGTCATGCTGCCGCTCGCTCAAATGGCCAGTTACCACATCGCGCGGCAGGGGGCACAGGTACTCAGCCAGCTCGCCAGGATACTCGCCGGACCGCTGTCGGTCAGGCTGGCCGCGGGTCTCGACGCAGTGAGCTACCGCCGAGACCGGCGCCTCTACTATTCGATCATGATCGTGCTGCCGTTGTTAACGGCTTGCCTCAGCCCGTGGCTCGTCCGGTTGATCGGTGGCGACGCCTACGCGGATGCCTGGCCGATAATGGCCATTTTGGCAATCGCGTTCATTTTCAACGGCCTCGCGGAATACCAGTTGTCGGTAATAGTCGTGAAAGGCGGGGCAGATGCGCCGTTGATATGGGAGCGCATGGCGGGCATCGCCGGCCTGGCGACGACGGTCATCATGATTTACTGGATCGGCCAAACTGGCGCCCCTCTGGGCCAGTTGGTAAACTTCGTACTGCTTTATCTATTTGGCCGTTCGGTGGTTCGGCGCATCCTGGCAGCCCAATGATAATCAAATCAAACTCAGAAATTCCGAGAGGTGTTTCCAGGGCCTACGTGATCGCCACGGGCCGATTTGCCATGGCAAACCTGTGGGGCATGACGCTGTTGGAGCGGCTGCTGCGCCAGCTTTCTCAGATCGGCATCGATCAGGCTAGCGTCATATGTGGTTCCCCCCTGCAGTTGCAGGACTTCGTCCGGCGGGATTTTTCAAAATGGACGAAGATACGGGTAGATACGGTGGAGATAGACCAGGGTTCGACGGAACGCTCAATTCCCGCATTCAATGGGCGCGCTCTGGTCATCGATGCCGGCGTCGTGGTCGACAACCGTATTCTGGAGTATCTCAAGGAAACCGGTCGGGACACCCGCTGCGACATGGACAATCGGTTTGTCGGCGCGACAACGCATGCAGGGTATTTGGATAACGCCGCAGAACTGGTTCACGAATCCGACATCAGCACCTACATACAGGCGACCCGCAAACGCGTCAGCGCGTTCGTCATAGCCGTGAACTCCGGCGAAGATTTGCGTCTTGCTGAAAAAATCACTTTCGCAGCCGTTTACAAAGGCGCCACCGATTTTATAACCAAGTATGTTTTTTACCTGCCGGCCCGGTGGGTGGTAAGGATGATCAGCCCTACTGCGATCACACCCAATCAGGTCACCCTGCTCAGCATGCTTTTGTCCTTCGGGGCCATAGTTCCGTTTTTCACCGGTCATTACTGGGTCGCCACGATCATGGGGTTTGCCATGGCGTTTCTGGATACCGTAGACGGCAAGCTGGCGAGGGTAACCATGAGGACCAGCAGGTCGGGGGATCTGCTGGACCATGTCTCCGATTTCGTGTATCTGCTGGCATGGTACATCGGCCTCGGATGGTCGCTGAGCGGCGGGGCCTTGCTCGATATGTCCAATCAGATCGCGCAGATCCACGCATTACTGATAGCGTCATTTCTTGCGGACAAGATCGCCACCGGTCTGTACAAGCGGTTGTACGGTTACGAACTTCACGACTATACCAGGCTCGATTATTCCGTCCGGATCTTCATTGCACGCCGGAATCCATTCCTGTTGTGCATGCTCATCGCGCTGATCCTCGGCGATGCGGAGATCGGATTGATACTGATAACCGTCTGGTACGTTTTGACTCTGGCATTCCATCTCATGAGGTTCATATACCTGCCCATGAGCGGCGAGAAGCATCAATATGAATCGAGCTGAACCGGAAGCGTTCACCGTCACCATCCACCTCCCCGATGTGGAGCCTGAAGAAAGTCCGGCATTTCTGAAGGTGGCCGGGGTGATGGTGCTGACGCGATTGATCCTGGGCGCCATGCAGGCGGGCGCCGGCGAAATCTCGGTTGCGGGATCCTATGCGGATACGGCGCGATCCCGATGTGGCGATGATCCGCGGCTGAAAGGCAGGGGCATTCGCTGGGAAACTTCCCAAACCCGGATTGAAAAAACCGATATCCATGTCGATGCCAACGTGGTCGTTGGAAACCCGGTATGGCAATTGCTTTCCGAATGTGAACATCCCGCATTCGTGCCGGCGGCGCCACGCATGGAACGAACCGGGTCTTCGGCACCGGAACCCCTCTGGCGCCCGGACTCGCCGACGGGAGCCTATGTCGTCCCCGTGATCGAGCATCAAGATATCAAGGCCGCCAAAGACGCCATTTTTGCCAACGTAACCAAATCAACATCCGGCCCGATTTCACGCAACCTGAACTCGCGGATCTCGATTCCTATCAGCCGAGTGCTTTGCGAATTCGGCGTCACGCCCAACCAGATGACGCTGGTGGCAACCATCGTGGGGTTCATCAGCGCATGGTTCGTCTCCCGGGGCAGGCTGACCGACGTGGCCATCGGCGGCACGCTGTTCCAACTGTGCGCGGCATTGGATCGGGTCGATGGGGAGCTGGCCAGAAGCACATTCCGCGCATCTCCGCTGGGCGCCTGGATCGACACGGTGGGCGACAACCTGGTATACGTGGTGTTCGCCGTCTGCCTGATCATCGGATATGAACGCTACACCCTGGCTCACGAATACGCGATTGCGGGATGGGTGCTTCCGCTCGGCATCAGCATGGTGCTGTTGATGCTGGTGCTGGTTGGCGGCATGACCTGGTATCTCGTGGACACCCGGCAGCCCGGGACGATGACGGCCGTGCATCAGGATCTGGGCCAGAAAATGGGCGAAGCGCCGACCAACTGGCTGTTCAAGGCGCTGGACAGCCTGAAGATCCTCGGCAAACGGGATTCTTTTTCATTCGTCGTGTTTCTGCTGTCAATTACGCCCATGATCACGGGCACACCATTTGGATATCACCTGTTGTTCTGGATTAGCATGGCTGGAATATTGTTCATCAGTATCCACTTTGCCATGGCCATGGCAATCTCGAGAAAACACGTTTCTACGGTCGTCAATCATGAGCGGTGATATACTGCTCATATGAATTCCAGAGTCCCGTTATGACCGAACAAGTGCATCACGTCCCGGCAATGGATCGTGTAAAGCGCCGTGACTTCATACTGTTGTCTGCGGCAATTGGAATCGGGGTGGCGGCCTCCCCTTTCGCCGTTCCCAGGCTGCTTCAGCTATTGAACATCGACAACGATGCGACGGCGGAAAGTGCGTTGTACCGAAAGGTCGTTGAGTTGATCAATCGACTGGAGGCGAAGCAGATCACCGCCGAGCACTTTTCAGAGGAGCTTGGCAAGTACTATCAGGAAATCGACATCAATCGCGACATCTACGAGGGAATGATCGATCTCGCTGATGGCCGCCCAAGGGTGAAACTGATCACGCGATCCGGCGCTGATAAGCTCTGGCGGCTGCAGCTCTGGTGGGTCGCCCCCAACTCCTGTCAGCCGCCGCATGCTCACCACAACCTCGTCTCGACACAGGTCGTGTTGAAGGGCAAGGCCCACGTTCGGCAGTACGAGCGGATCCGGCGCATCGACGACCGAACCCTCGCCGTGAGGCAAACCAGTGACCGGATCCTGGCACCTTACGAATATTTCAAAACCACCGAGTATACGGACAACGCGCACTGGTTTGGCGCGGACGGCGAACCCGCGACGATCCTGAATCTGAACGCAAAGGGATATCTGGGCGATACGTTCGAACCGGCAGACGGCCGAAAGCTCGGCCGATACTATATCGATCCGACCCTGGAGCGCCGCCCAGACGGCAGCATTCTGGCCAGAGAAACAGACAAAGAGACGGCGTGGGACAAGTTCAGCAATCGCCCGCTGCGGGATTTCGAAACCGCGTCATGATCTGGCGTTACGGACAGTATCCGTCCACTGCAGGATAGCGGGAAAAACCGTAAGTGAACTGACCATGCAGCAGGTCAATCCCAGGCACGCCACCAGGCCAAGCGACTGCAGACCCTGATTCGACGCGGTCAACGTCCCGGCAAAACCAAGCATAGTCGTCAGCGTGGTCAGGAAAGCGGCGCCGCCCGTGGTTCTGACAACGTGGAAAACACGGCCGCCTTCTTCCTGGTAGCGATGAAAAATATGGATGCCGTTATCGATCCCTATGCCGAGCACCGTGGGCAGTACTACCATATTGAAAATGTTCAGCCGAATGTCCAGGGCCACCATCAGGCCTAGCATCCATAGCATACCAATTACAACGGGAACCATAACCACGATGGTGTGCTTCAGTCGCCTGAGCGCAACCAGAAGAACGATGAAAACCGAGGCCAACACGACACCAATCGCACGCGCCGCATCCTGCTTCATCAGGTTGATCATGTCGACGAATATCATCGCCTCGGTCGCGGGGTAGAACTTTTTACCATTGGCCTCGATTTCGCGGATGTCATTCACAAAAGCTTCGGCATTCTCTAGCTTGGACATGCCTTTGCTGTTGTAGATATAGACGAGATATCCGCCCGACTCCGGCGATCCCGTATACATCCGCTGGACCGCGGTCGGCAGGTCTTGAGCGGTCAGCGGCGACACGCCGAAATATTGAAGTGCTTCTTCGATGTCCTGTTTTCGCGGATCGTTCTCGGTACTGAAATCATTGAGCAATCGCCTCGCTTCCAACAGTTTCTGTTGAATGCTGTCGATGGCCTCCAAACGCTCGTACTGATCCTCCGACTTTGGAACCACGCTGTAGATCGACTTGACTTTCTCGATGGTAACGTCGTCACCGCTCCTGGAGAGCCTGATTTTTTCGAGTTCATCCACCAGCGGCGCCACGTCTTCAAGCTGCTCGACGAACACCATGGCTTTGTCGGTGCGCAGGGGAAACACTTTCCTTATCTTGTCGTTGGTCTCGGAAATTTCGGGCACTTTCGTCTTTATTTTTCCGAAATCGTCCTCGAACTGTATATTTGGCGCCAGATAGAACGCGGCGAAGACAAAAACCGTTCCAAGGCCCATGATCGGCCCCACTCCCGGAAACGGCCGCGTCTTTAATTTTTTTTGAATCTGACTGAATCGAGGCGGTCGATACAATCTGATTTTCTCGGCGAAAATCATCAGCGCCGGAAAAAACACGTACATCGTGAACAAGGTCAGCACAATACCGCTGCCCGCGATGAAGCCAAACTCCGAGAACGCCTTGAAGTTGGTCAACATCAGGGAATAAAAACCGCATGTCGTGGTGATCCCCGCCAGCAGCGAGGCTTGGCCGGTTTTCGCGTAGATCGTTCTGAGCGCGGTCCTCATATTGGCGCCGCTCTTTCTAACTTCGTCATACCGGGCCAGATTGTGGATTCCGAAGTCGATGCCCAGTCCGAACAGAATTAGCACCAGAAAAACCGTGACCAGATTGAGCCCGCCCAGTACCAGTTTGGTCAATGCAAATGTGAGCAGAAATCCGACGCTGAGCGGCAACCCGATGTAGAAGATTGCCATGAGACGGCGATAAAACAGCACGACCACCAGGAATATGGCGAGAATCGACCACAAGCCGCTATCTTTGACATCGCTCATGATGGAGTCGAAGCTGGCAACGCGATTTGCGATCCTTCCACCAATCGTTACGCGCAGTTCCGGATGGTACGACTGAGCGTCGGACTCTGCGATGATCGCCTCGAGATCCCGGATAATTTTTCTGGAGTACTTAACATTGGTGGTGCCTCCTTGGGGAAACACAACCAGGATAGTCAGATCCTTAGATTCGCTGGTGAACAACTTGGTGGTACTGCTGCCCGCCTGCTTCCGCCGGTACTTCGACTCGATGTCCTCGAACTCGAGTGCCGGACGGGTTCTGGGTGCATCACGGATAGTGACTTCCACCGGGATCCCATCGACACTGAAGTCGAGGTTCTTTTTCTCGAATTCCATGCGCTCAGCCAGGCGCCGGTCCATTTCCTGCAAATCCTCCTGATCGACATAAATCAGCTTGTTGCGTTCGAATATCGCAGTGTTCTCTGAGTACTCGGCGCTGGTAACCCAGTCCTCTTGCCTGATCCTTGCGCCCAGATCATCGAGATAGCGAAACGCGATTTCCGGATCCGGTGATTCCACAAGTATCATCGCGTTGTTGTACCCGCCGGTTTTATCGATGACGGTTTTAAGATTGTCGACACTGGGCACGCCGTCGGGCATCAGCGATGTGATGTTAGCATCCAGCTTGAGACCTTTAGCGATCTCAAAACTGAAGTAACTGAGCACACCGGCGACCAGCAGAAAGGGAATGTAGGCAGCGATCAGGAATGAAATCCAGTGATCGAGGAAGGTGACGTGCTTTTCGGGAATACGAGGTTTGGGCGGGTCGTCCGCGCCCGCTTCCAAAACCGTTGCCGCGCCTGCTTCAGCCATCCACCCGCATTTATCGCGTGTTATTTGTGCCGTTTTCGGGTTTTCTCTGGTATCTAAGCACCATATGATCCATCAAGGCCCGCCCCTGGAGTCTGCTCTTTCGGCCGCCCTGCGTATAGTCCAGGTCATACTTTGCCAGATATCTATACTGAATTGGCGTATTCAACAGTTTTACAATCGTCCGTACAAAAGGTTTCAATGAATCAACGGGATCCACACGGGCAAGGAACCTTTCAATTTCTACGGTTCCCGTTAGAGCGAATTCATCCTCCTCGATATTGACTGCAAACCCATCAGGAATGTTCCGCGTGTCCTTGTCCGCGGTCTCTATCCTGCCCTTTGTTTGCAGATCGAAATCTCCGCTTTCGTGCAACAATTGACCGTTCTGGAACAGCGCAAGATGGACCTGCACGCCGCCATCGACGTCCACGGATGTGTATATAACGGGGCTAACAGCGGAATGCTCCAGGTCGACGATCCGCGTTGAACTGCGTATAAGGTCGTGCAGGCCGGTCGAGTTTACATAGCGCACGGCAAAACCGCGGCCGCCCTGCAGCTTGTTCCATTCCGAGCCTTCTGACTCATCGCCCGCCCCCAGCTTGTAGCGGCCTTCGGCTTCGGCCAGCGGCGCATAGAAGCTCACATACTGATAAGCTTCTTCGATTTCCAGCGTTCTACCCAGGGGCCAGGCCGCGGTAATAGAGTTGAATGTGACATCCACCTCATCCGATTTCTGACGAATCAGTACACGATAAACCGGCGATTGGCCGCGCAAGCGGTGTTTCGCTATTTCCAAATCAAGTGAACTTTCGGAGAATTCCCAGTCCCGGTTCGAACGGCTCTGCTTGATGATCGTCTTGCCGCCGCCAGGGGCCACGAGCATGGTGAATACACCGGCATGATGGCTGCCAAATCCGATGTTCAATATCGTTATCTGGGAAACGAGTAATGTTCCGTCTTCGAAATAGAAAATCTGATCCCACCCTTCGCTGTACCACTCGTCCTCGAGCAGACTGGGGCGAAAGTCGGTGGCGCCGGCGTTCTCATCCGCCGCACAGCAGAACGCGATGGTCGCTAGAAAAAACAGTAAACCGGCGCGGATAAAATTAGCCTGCATCAGGGTGGATTTCGGTAAGAAGTCGAGAAGCCATCATACAGGGTAATTGGCGAGGCGACCCGTTCTCGCGAAAGTCCAGGTGAGAAAAGATTCTGCGTCCGGCGCCTGATCGGGTCAGGAAATCAAATCAAGCTGACGCCCGACTTTGGCAAATGTTTCCAGAACCTTGTCCAGGTGATCTTCGGTGTGGGTCGCCATGCAGCTCGTTCGGAGCAGGGCCATCCCGGGTGGCACGCCGGGAAACATGACGGGACTGGCGAATACGCCCGCATCGAACAACATCCGCCACATCTTCAGCACTTTTTCCTCGTCTCCCACCACCACCGGGACCACAGGGGTCTCACTGACACCGGTATCGAAGCCAAGGTTTTGATAGCCATTTCTCAAGTAGCTGGCGTTGTCCCAGAGTCGCTCCCGCCGCTCGGGCTCCTCCTCGATGATATTGAGTGCCATCAACGCGGCGCCCACCGGGGCCGGCGGCAGGCTGGCAGAAAACATGAGAGAACGGGCGTGATGCCTAAGATAGTGGATCATCTCCTCGCTCGCTGCGATGCATCCTCCGATCGTTGCCAACGATTTGCTGTAGGTGACCATGATCAGATCGATTTCATCGACCATATTGAAGTGTTCACCAGTGCCGCAACCGTTCTTGCCGAGGACGCCAATGCTGTGTGCATCATCGACCATCAATCCGGCACCATAACGTTTGCACAGCTCCACGACGCCCGGCAGATTCACGATATCGCCTTCCATGCTGAACACGCCGTCGACAACGACAAGCGCACCCCGTCCGTCGACGCTTTTGAGGATCCGCTCAAGATTCTCCATGTCGTTGTGCTGGTATTTTTTGATTTGTCCGTAGGAGAGCCTGCAGCCGTCATAGATGCTGGCGTGGTTCATACGATCGATGATGACGTACTCGCTTTTTCCTACCAGAGCAGAAATCGCTCCGAGGTTGGCCTGGAATCCGGTGGGAAACACCGCCGCCGCCTCCTTGCCAAGGAATGTCGCCAGTCTAGTCTCCATCTCCTCGTGCATTGCCAGCGTGCCGTTGAGAAATCTGGACCCGGCGCACCCGGTTCCGAACTTGCGCACCGCGTCGATTGCCGCTTCCTTCACCCTGGGATGGCTGGTCAGTCCAAGATAGTCATTGGAACTCATCATGATCATCGGCTTCCCGTCACAGATCACATCGGGTTCCTGGGCGGAATCTATCCGGTGAAAGTAAGGATAAACCCCAGCGGCCATCGCCTCACGGGCACGCGTATACTTCCGGCACTTGTCAAAAATGGTCGGACGGGTGTCGGACTGGCCAATCTCTGGTGTTTCTTCGATGAATTCCTGTTTTGCGTATAGCCGGTCTGTCATAGCCATTGTTCTTGTTTATACCAACGAACCACGTCACGTAAGCCGTCGTTTAGATTCATTACCGGCGCGAACTTCAGTTCACGTCTTGCCTTGCCGGCATCACAGTC
The DNA here is from genome assembly GCA_024639325.1 of Gammaproteobacteria bacterium. Taxonomy (GTDB): domain Bacteria; phylum Pseudomonadota; class Gammaproteobacteria; order Arenicellales; family JAANXG01; genus JAHEKE01. The sequence goes on along the minus strand of JAHEIO010000002.1, from coordinate 51,989 downwards.
CCATCGGCGCGCCGTCATTTCAGCAACTCTCGACCTGTTTAACATAACAGATTTTCCCGTGGCGCGGCCATACCCTTGACCCAGCATCCCCAGCCCGTACAAAAACCAAACCGGAATGCGTAGCCGCTTTGCCCTGATGCCCATCGCCTGCTCTATTATAGATTCAACCTCACGCCAAGGGTAAGGTTTCGGATCCGCCAGAAAATATACCGATCCGCTGGCTGCGGAAACGGCATGCGCCGCCTGGATTATCCCGCCGACGACGTCGCTTACGTGGCACAAACTGACGATACGATCCTCGCCACCGCCGAATTCTATCAGGAATCCTCGATGAACTATCCGGAAATAGGCCAAAAAAGCCGTGTCGCGTGGCCCATAAACCGCACACGGCCTGACAACGACGCCAGAAATCCGGGTTTTGTAGTCCAAAACGATCTGCTCCGCCAGCAGTTTGCTTTTGCCATAGGTCGTGATTGGCGCGGGCGCATCAGACTCTATTCTGGGCCCCCCCCCGGTTCCGGGCCCCGCCGCTGCCTGACTGGATACCAGCACAAACTTCGCCAGGCCCGGACTGGCCCGGTCACATGCCTCGATCAGATTGCGTGTCCCCTGAACATTACCGCGAAGATATGCCTGTTCATTTGCGCTCCAAAGCACGCCAGCGGCGTGATAAACATGGTCCACGCCCCTGACGGCAGCGTCGAGGCTCTGAGGGTGCAGACAGTCTCCCGTAACGATCTCAACATCGCTGCCGCGCAACCAGCGCAATTTGTCGGGAGACCGGACGAGGCATCTCACTTTCTCACCCCTTGCCAACAGGGCTTCCACGAGATGGCTTCCAATGAACCCGGTCCCGCCGGTAATCAGAGCGACGGCCATTGCGTTAGCCCAGCAATTTGTTCAACTCACTTCCGAGCAGCTGCGCACGCCAGCCGCTGAGAAGATTTACGTCGCGGGAGCCCCTGACGAGCCTGTCAACATCGTGGCGCGACCCCAACAAGCCCGGAGATATTCCGCTTTCCTTCGCAATCCGTTTCAAGCAATTCAGGATCTGCTTTTGCAGCGCGCGCTGTTCCGGACTCAGGGGCGGCTTCCTGTGCCATACCACGGTTTGGCTGCCTTCGCGCAGCACTTTCCGCACGAGTTGGACCAGTTGCTCCCCATGGCGCCTGGCGAATTTCTCCGGCACCCCCTCGACTTTCGCAAGCTTTTCCCGGCTGTCCGGCAAATTTTGCGCGATCAACGCCAGTATTTTGTCCTTTACAATCCAGTTCCGGGGCAAATCCATCAGCTGGGAAGTCCGCTCTCTCCAGTTGGCCAGTTCCTTGAGGACACGCTGGGCGGCGGGGTCGAGTTTGTCCCCGAACCCGACACGCCGGTAAGCCGATTCGGGATCTGAACGGTACAGTTCGACGTCGGAAAGCGACCTGCATTCCTCGAATACCCAAGCCAATCGGCCACGCTTGTCCAGCTCGGAGCCAAGGTGGTCATAAATGGATTCCAGGTAGCGAACATCGTCAACAGCATAGGCGATCTGATCCCGGCTCAGTGGCCGCTGGCACCAGTCAGTACGCGTGTGCGCCTTCGCCAGGGCCCTGCCCGTCACGATCTCGACAAGGTTTGCGTAGCCGATCTGATCGCCGAGCCCGGCCATGGCCGCGGCGACCTGCGTGTCGAAGACCCTGCGGGGGACATCGTCGAAAGTTTGGTAAAGCACTTCGATATCCTGTCGCGCGGCGTGAAACACCGTCGTCGTTTCCGGTGCACACAAGACACCACCCAAGGATCCCCAATCAGGATTTTCGTACAGCGGGTCGATGCAATACACGTTACCCCCAGAGGACACCTGCATCAGACAGAATCTGGGGTAGTAGGTCTTGACGCGAACGAATTCCGTGTCGATCGCCATCAATGTAGCCGATCCCATCTCCCGGCAGAACGACTCGAGAAGATCCGGGGAGTCTATGATGTGATTGGGCATGAATTCATTGTACCAGTGCGGGCGTTACGCCAGGCTGTAGTTTACGGTTGCGCATTGCTATGATTCGATAATACTTTTCTGCAGAACAAGCATGAACGCCCTCAAAATTTTTCTGGATATCAGCCTGCTCAAGGCAAAACCGCAGGATATTCCGTATTCCTATCACCTTCTGGCCATCACCGCGGTCACGTCGATCGCTTCCTACATACTCGCACTGAAGCCGGCTACGCCCGAACTTGCGCGGATCCTGGGGACACAAAATTCGATCGTCGTGATGTCGATTGCGGAGCATGCGTTTTTTGCCCTGACGGTATGGGTGATCTTAAAAATCCGCGGATATTCGGGGCGATTTGTACAGGCAATGACAGCAATGTTCGGTGTCAGCACCATCATCCGAATACTCGTCTGGCTGGTTGTAAGCCTGCTTGCCACAGACAAGGAATCGTCAGGCAGCGGTTTGGCCGGTATGTTGGTGTTCGGCCTGTCGCTGTGGATCTGGGTGGTGTACGCCCATGTATTCCGAGAAACCCTGGAGACACGTTTTGGTAACGGCTTACTGTACACCATCGTCAGCCAGGTAATCACGTCGATGTTGCTTTTGACGGTGATCGACGTTAACTTTTGATGCGTATCTATATCCTGGGAATTTGCGGCACGTTTATGGGAGGCCTGGCTCGACTGGCCTCGGAACTGGGGCACCAGGTCGGCGGTTGCGACGCGAATATGTATCCCCCCATGAGCACCCAACTGCACCAGTTGGGTGTCGATTTATTCGACGGCTACGACCCGGCGCAAATAGAAAGCTGGAATCCCGAACTCATCGTCATCGGCAACGCCTTGTCCAGAGGCAACCCGTGCGTGGAAATGGTGCTGAACCGGAACACGCGATACATGTCCGGGCCGCAATGGATCTACGAGGAAGTGCTCCGGGAACGATGGGTGGTGGCGATTGCCGGAACCCACGGCAAAACTACAACCGCAAGCCTGGTGTGCTGGCTGCTCGAACATGCCGGGTTGGAGCCCGGATTCCTGATTGGCGGCGTGCCTGAAAATTTTGGTGTCTCGGCCCGGCTGGGAAGCGGGCGATTCTTTGTCATCGAAGCCGACGAATATGATACCGCTTTCTTCGACAAACGATCAAAATTCATTCATTACCATCCCGACACGCTGGTCCTCAACAACCTGGAATACGACCACGCGGATATATTCGACACGCTGGACGAGATCAAAAAACAGTTTCACCACCTCGTGCGCATTGTGCCTGGACAGGGACAGATCCTGGTGAACCAGGACGACGACAACCTCGCAGATGTGATCGGCCTCGGCTGCTGGTCCCAATTGCAAAGGTTCTCAATAACAGAAAAGGCAGATTGGACCGCGCACGCGCAATCCGAAGACTTCTCCAGATTCGATGTTTACGATCGAGGCGAATTCCAGGGCGCCGTGGAATCACCCCTGATCGGTTCATTCAACATGGCGAATACCCTGGCAGCCGTCGCGGCGGTCAGCCATGCTGGTGTTGCGGCAGGCGATGCCTGCCGCGGTGTATCCGCGTTTTCTTCGGTTCAACGACGCCTCCAGCTTCTGAAGACGATCCGGGGTATCAGCGTATACGACGATTTCGCCCATCACCCGACAGCCATTGACCAGACCCTGACCGCGCTCAGGCAGCGACCCGGCGATCGACGAATCATCTGCGTGCTGGAACCGAGATCGAATACCATGTTGCTGGGCGGCCATCGACATTCGCTGGCGCGATCCCTGGACAAGGCGGATCGGGCGATCGTGTTGAGGCCGCGGGACGCCCGCTGGGACCTGTTATCCATTGCGAATGGGAAAATTTCCATATCGGACTCCGTTCCGGAGATTGTCCAATTGCTCGCAGATGATGCCAGGGACGGCGACCAGATTGTGATCATGAGCAATGGAAGTTTTGATAATATCCATCAAAAACTAATCGACGCATTGAGTGTCTCAGACTAGAACCTATTGAACACCGCTCAAGCGGCCGCAGGAGACAATATGACTACACTATCCGAAAACGTTTCGGCATCAATCGGCCGAACAGTATTACCGCTGGCCAGCGCATTGATACTGGCGTACGCCCCACTCGCCCAAGCGCAGAGGTTCGAAGAGGGTGTTCACTACCAGGCGCTGGCACAGGCCCAGCCCGTTCAGACGGGCGACCAGATCGAGGTCCTGGAATTGTTCTGGTATCACTGTCCCCATTGTTTCGCCCTCGAACCGGTGCTTGACGAGTGGGCGGAAAAAGCCAAACCCGACAATGCCGAGCATTTGAGAATGCCGGGGATATTTCGAAAGTCTACGATCTTTGATGCCAGGGTGTACTACACGCTGGAGGCTCTCGGCGTTCTGGACCAGATGCACGCCGATGTGTTCCAAGAGATACATGTGCGTAAGAATCCATTCAGGGAACTGTCCGATCTGAGAAACTTGCTGAACAAACACGGCGTCTCCGAAGCCGATTTTGCCGCGGCTTTCGACTCTTTTGCGGTCGACACCAAGACCAAGCACGCACAGATGATGTTCGAACGCTTCCAGGCCACCGGGGTGCCGACAATCATCATCGACGGCAAATACAGGGCTACCGCATCAACCGCGGGTGGTCACAGAGAGCTCATGGAACTCACCAATTATCTGGTCGAGAAAGCGGCCTCGGAGCGCCAATAACGGGGCGTAAGGGTTGTCCGGAGCTTGCGCTGCGGACTATCGCTTCACGGTGTAAAAAGCGATAGTATTCATGCTGCCAACAGCAGAATAAATACCGCAAGTCCGGGAGGTCACAATGTCCAAATCTATAGAGACAATCGAGGGTATCGGCCCTAAATACGGCGCCAAGCTGAGGAAAATCGGATGCAGCAATCCAATAAAGCTGCTGGCTGATGGTGCCACGCGCAGGAATCGCAAGAAGATTGCTGCGGCCGCGGGAATAAGTGAGGCCATCGTACTGCGTTGCGTTAACATGGCTGACCTGTTCCGCATCAAAGGCGTCGCTACACAGTACGCGGAATTGCTCGAGGCCGCGGGTGTAGACACGGTAAAGGAGTTGCGCAACCGAAATGCGAAAAACCTTCATCAAGCCCTGCAAAAAGCAAATGTCAGCAGGAAAAGGTCATTCGCCCGCCAGCTGCCCAGTGAGAAAATGGTGTCCGACTGGATCACCCAGGCCAAAAAACTGAACCCCGCGGTCTCCTATTGATCTGAAGCCTGCACGGCCGGTTCCCAGACATCCATAAAGGTGTCAGGCACCTGTGTCTTCGATATCCCACCGACACGATCCAAACGCTTCAGAGAGTTCGCGATCGCGCTGCTAATTTCGCATAGATTGACCGCGTTAACACAGGGAAACGACAATGGAAGACTTCGAGAAACTCGGCAAATTCTACCTGGGTAAATCCTGGGATCCAGACCGGAGCGAACTGCGCGACGACGTCGTTTTATACGATGCCAAGGACCTGACCACCCACGCCGTCATCATCGGCATGACCGGCAGTGGCAAGACCGGGCTAGGGATCGGCCTTCTTGAGGAAGCGGCCTTAGACAAGATCCCGGTGATCGCCATCGACCCCAAGGGTGACCTGGGAAATATACTGTTGAGCTTCCCCGAGCTTCTGCCGGAGGATTTCGAGCCCTGGGTGGATCCCAGGTCGGCCTCAGACGGCGGTCGCAGCACAGCGGAGTTTGCCGCTGACCAGGCTCGCATGTGGCAGAAAGGGCTTGCCGATTGGGGGCAGAGCAAGGAGCGCATCAAGCGCCTACGAAACACCGTAGAAATGGCGATTTACACACCGGGGAGCCAGGCGGGGGTTCCGGTATCGGTATTGAGATCGTTCAACGCGCCCGCGGCGGAATTGAGAGACGACAGCGACCTCTACCGCGACAGGATAGCATCGACGGCGACGGGGATCCTGGCACTGCTGGGCATCGAGGCCGATCCGCTTACCAGCCGGGAACACATACTGATCTCCAACATACTGAAGTCGAGCTGGGATCGGGGCGGCGACCTCGACATCCCCGGACTGATCGCGGCCATTCAGAATCCACCGATGGAAAAGGTCGGCATTCTGGATATGGATTCGTTCTTCTCGCCGCAGGACCGCTTTACCCTGGCCATGCGTTTGAACAATTTGCTGGCGGCGCCGGGTTTCGAGGTCTGGCTGGAAGGCGAGAGCCTCGATGCCGGCCGCCTGTTCCATACGGCGGGTGGTAAACCGCGCGTTTCGGTGATGTCTATCGCGCACCTGTCGGATTCCGAACGCATGTTCTTCGTTACCATGCTGCTCAACGAGGTCCTGAGCTGGATGCGTCGTCAGCCGGGAACCGGCACGTTGCGGGCGATACTCTACATGGACGAGATTTTCGGCTATATCCCTCCTACCGCCAACCCGCCCTCGAAGATGCTGTTTCTTACGCTGCTGAAGCAGGCGCGTGCATACGGGTTGGGCCTGGTACTGGCCACGCAGAATCCAGTCGACCTTGACTATAAGGGATTGTCCAATACGGGAACCTGGTTCATAGGCCGCCTGCAGACCGAACGCGACAAGGCCCGCGTCATGGATGGACTCGAAGGTGCGGGGACGAGTGGTGAATTCGACCGGTCAAAAATGGAGCAAACGCTCGCCGGCCTCGGCAAGCGCCGTTTTCTGCTGCACAACGTACACGAAAGCGGCCAGGTGATATTTCAGACCCGCTGGGTGCTGTCCTACCTGGCCGGGCCCCTGACGCGTGAGCAGATCAAGCTCCTTTCCGCCGGATATGAGATCACCGCCGACGAAGCCGGTGTCGAGGCAACCCCCGCCAAAAATGTGCCAAGGCGGACAAAGCCGTCAGCCGGCACTCCGCCCGCGCTGCCGCCCGCCATACCGCAGTTCTATTATCCCGTCGCCCGCGGCACCAAAGCGGATGACGGGCTGATCTACTACCCCCGCCTGCTCGGGGCGGCTGACATCGTCTACTCGTCCGCCAAGTACAAAGTGCGTGCTGAAAAACAGTTCATGGCGCTTACCGAAATCAACGACGAGCCGGTGCCCGTAGACTGGTCGGACAGCGAACTCGTCGATTTGCGCATAGACGATCTGGCCTCAGGCCCCGCTGATGGCGCGTCATATGCCGAACTTCCAAAGGCCGCGTTCACGGCGAAGAACTACTCCAAATGGGAAAAGTCCTTCAAGCACTGGGTGCGAACCGACAACCCGCTGCAGCTGTTGTACAGCAAGAAGTACAAAACCGTCTCAAACATCGGCGAGAGTGAGGGAGACTTTCGCGCCCGCCTGCAGGTTCTCGCACATGAGCAAAGGGATATCGCACTCGGCAAGCTGAGAAAGAAGTACGAGGCCAAACTGGCCGTGCAGGAGCGGAAGCTGCTCCGTGCTCAACAAAGACTGGAGACGGAGCAGGCGCAGTCCAACCAGGGCAAAATCGATACCGCCGTATCCATCGGCTCGGCGATACTGGGCGCGTTTCTCGGGCGAAAACGCATCAGCGCCACCAGTACCAGCCGTGTCGGCACCGCGATCAAGAAAGCCGGCCGAATGGGACAGCACTCGGATGATCTTCGCCACGCAAAGGAAGTGTTGGCAGAAACCCGACTGACTATGGACGAAATGGATTTTCAGTTCGAAAACGAAGTGGACCATTTGGAGCTGTCGTTCGACGCACAGACGGAAAAACTGGAATCTGTCGCGGTAAAAGCCACCAGCACCAATATACAGGTCCACCTGGTCGGCCTGACCTGGCTGCCCTATCGCAAGGACGATTCGATGCTGGCTGCGGCTTGGGAATAGAACTGGCGCGCCTGACAGGATTTGAACCTGTGACCTTTGGCTTCGGAGGCCAACACTCTATCCAACTGAGCTACAGGCGCGCTGAGGGCAACATGATCGGGGATATTGTAAGTCCGATCAACAACGAATTCACCCGGCGCGGATTCGGCCCGCTCCGCCCGTGTAGCGAGTGGTAATTTTGAGGTATACTCGCCACCCTATCCAATATCAATTTACGATTCGGCCACCACCAATCGTAGCCGTCAATTATTCAAGAGATAACATGCAATGAGTGAACACATGAGCGACGCCAAGTTCGGCAAGGTATTCGCCGCCACCCTAGCCGGAATGGTCGTCCTGACAATCTTTCTCATCATTCTCGCGCATATCGTCGGGGGGGGTATCGCTGATTCCGATGTAAAAATAAAAGCCAAGGATGAGGTGACGCTGGCAAGAACAACGCCCGCGGGCAGCGTAGCCGTCGGCGAGGTTGCGGGAACAACCGCCGCGGCGCCTTCTGCCGAGACGCTTTCCGGCGAGCAGGTCTATCAGAGCGCGTGCGCGGTCTGTCATACGGCGGGGATCGCCGGCGCCCCGAAATTCGGAGATGCGGCGGCGTGGGAACCACGGATCGCGCAGGGTGACGACACCATGTACGAACATGCAATAAAAGGCTTCAACACCATGCCCGCGAAAGGGGGCAACATGAGCCTGAGCGACGACGCCGTGAAAGCCGCGGTTGATTACATGTCGAGCGGCGTACAGTAAGCGGAATCGGCAACGGATGGCCCGGCTTGGTGGCCGGCGCTAATTACGGCGTTTCGCTGGTGGCAGTGATACCGAGTGCGTGCAATTCACACGGCTTCTATCCTGGCCGCACAGAATTTGAACTCGGGTATCTTCCCGATCGGATCGAGCTCTGGGCTCGTCAGGACGTTCGCCGCCGCTTCGGCGAAACAGAAAGGAATGAATATCATTCCTTCGGGAATGCCGGTATCCCGGCGCGTTTTCATCTCGATGGCGCCGCGCCGTGTCTGCACGCGGATGCGTTCCCCGGCGCGGATCCCCAGGCGGTCGATATCCCGCGGCGACAGGCTGGCAACGGCTTCCGGCTCTATGGCATCGAGGACCGCCGACCGGCGGGTCATAGTTCCGGTATGCCAGTGTTCCAGCTGTCGCCCGGTGGTCAACACGAACGGATATGACTCATCCGGCAGTTCCCCAGGCGCATTGTAGCTTGCTGGAACCACGCGCCCGCGCTTCGTTGGGGTCGGGAAGCCGTCACCGAATACGATAGCTTCACCCGGCGCATCCGGATCCGGGCAGGGATAGGTCACCGCGCTTTCCCGAAGCAGACGATCCCAGGTGATATTGTCAAGAGAAGGCATGACCTGCTTCATTTCCGCAAAAACGTCGGCCGGGCCTGAATAGTTCCAACCAAGATCAAGGCGCCTGGCCAGCTCCTGTATGATCCACCAGTCCTGGCGGGCATCCCCGGGCAGGTCGAGCGCCGCACGACCTATCTGCACCTGCCGGTTCGAATTTGTCACGGTGCCGTTTTTCTCCGGCCAAGCGGATGCCGGCAGCACGACATCGGCGTGGAAAGCGGTCTCCGTCAGGAACAGGTCCTGGACCACCAGATGGTCCAGCTTGGCAAGCGCTTCACGGGCGTGCTGGGAATCCGGATCGGACATCGCCGGGTTTTCTCCCATTATGTACATGCCCTTGATCCGGCCGGCAACAACGGCATTCATGATCTCGACCACGGTAAGGCCCTTGTTTGAATCGAGCGGCGCACCCCAAACGTCTTCGAAGCGCTTGCGTATGTCTGCCGATTCCACCGACTGGTAGTCGGGAAACATCATGGGAATAAGACCCGCGTCGGATGCACCCTGCACGTTGTTCTGGCCGCGCAGGGGATGCAACCCCGTTCCCGGCCGCCCGACCTGCCCCGTGATCAGCGCCAGGGCGATAAGACAGCGCGCATTGTCCGTACCGTGGATGTGCTGGGAGATCCCCATCCCCCAGAATATTATGGATCGGTCAGCGGTGGCATAGGTGCGCGCCACCGTGCGTATGACATCGGCGTCGATACCGCAGATCTTTTCCATGGCCTCCGGCGTGAAGTCCGCGATGTGCCGCACAAGATGCTCGAATCCTCCGGTGAACCGGGAAATGTATTGCTCGTTGTACAGCTGCTCGGTCACGATGACATTGAGCATGGCATTCAGCAGCGCTACATCCGTTCCCGCCTTGAATTGCAGCATATGGGCGGCGTGGCGCCGCAGGGGATTGCCCCGCGGGTCGCAGATGATCAGCGTTTTACCCATCTTTGCCGCCTGCTTGAAAAACGTCGCCGCTACCGGGTGGTTATCGGCGGCATTGGTGCCAATTAGAATGATCACATCCGCATCGAGGCAGGCCGTGAACGGCGCGGTCACCGCGCCGGATCCAATCCCTTCGAGCAGCGCAGCCACCGACGAGGCATGGCACAGGCGAGTGCAGTGGTCAACGTTGTTCGTACCGAAGCCGGTCCTGACCAGCTTCTGGACCATGTACGCCTCCTCGTTCGAACCCTTGGCAGAGCCGAATCCGGACAGTGCGTCCGATCCTTCATGGTCGCGAATATTTTTCAGACCGCGCGCGGCCAAATCGAGCGCCTCTTCCCATGTCGCCTCACGAAAATGCGTGGACGTATCGGCGGGATCCACCTCGCAATCCGGGCTCTTGGTCGCGCCTTCCAGGCGAATCAGCGGCCGGGTCAATCGATGGGGGTGCTTGATGTAGTCGAAGCCGAACCGGCCCTTGATGCACAGTCTGTTGTGGTTGGCCGGACCGTCCCGCCCCTGCACCGCCACGATGTTATTGTCGTTTACCTGATAAGTGATCTGGCAACCCACCCCGCAATAAGGGCATATGCTGTCGATTTCCGTTAGCGGAATGCGCCGATCGCGGCCGGTTTCGTCCACCAGCGACTTTTCCATCAAAGCGCCCGTCGGACATGCCTGTACGCACTCCCCGCATGCAACACAGGTGCTGGACCCCATCTGGTCATCGAAATCGAAAACTATCTTAGAATGATGCCCTCTGTAAGCCATGCCAATAACGTCATTGACCTGGACCTCGCGACATGCACGCACGCACAGACTGCACTGTATGCAGGCATCGAGACGCACCCACATGGCTGGATGCGATGCATCATGTTCAACATAGTCGCGAGCCGGATACCGGCTTTTCCTGACATCGAGGCGGTCTGCCCACTGCCACAGACGGGAATCGTGTTCGGGGCCGCTATCGCGCTCGGGTTGATCCGCGATCAACATTTCGATTACGCTGCGGCGAGCGCTTTCCGGTCGCTTCCCGGCTGTATTTACCACCATTCCCCGCGCAGGTTTCCGGAGGCACGATGCGGCCAGCGCGGCCTCACCTTCGACTTCGACCATACATGCCCGGCAATTGCCGTCAGGACGATAGCCGTGCGAGTCCTTGAAACACAGGTGCGGCAACTCATTGCCCAGTCGCCGCGCAACCTGCCAAATCGTTTCCTCGGAGCGCGCCTCGACCGAGCGGCCATCTAGAGTAAACTGGATTCCGGCCCCTGATTGAAATTTCTCGTTCATCTACAGTTCCTCACGAAAATACCGGAAAATGCTATGCAGCGGATTGGCTGCCGCCTGCCCCAGACCGCATATGGAAGCGTCCGTCATGGTTGCGCCCAGCTCCGCAAGCAGCGGTTCGTCCCAGTCCTTTTCAGACATCAACGTCACCGCCTTCTCCGTGCCGGATCGGCACGGCGTACACTGGCCGCAACTCTCGTCCTCGAAAAAACGCATCAGATTCAATGCAACGTCTTTGGCACTGTCCTTGTCGCTGAACACCACGATCGCGGCGGATCCGATAAAACACCCATGTTTTTGAAGGGTGCCGAAGTCCAGCGGCAGATCGTCCATCGACGCAGGGAGAATACCCCCAGAAGCGCCACCCGGCAGGTAGCCCTTGAAGACGTGACCCTCCTCCATGCCGCCGCAATAATCTTCGATCAGTTCCCTGATTGTCGTACCCGCCGGGGCTATTTTTACACCGGGCTCACGAACCCGACCGGAGACGGAATAGCTGCGCGGCCCCTTCGAGTTCCCTTTACCCTGATCGGCGAACCAGTCGGCGCCCTTTTCCAAAATGTCCCTGACCCAGTACAAGGTTTCGACATTTTGCACCAGGGTCGGTTTGCCGAAAATTCCGACCTCTGCGACGTAGGGCGGACGGTGCCGGGGGAGCCCGCGTTTTCCTTCGATGGATTCGATCATGGACGACTCCTCACCGCAGATATATGCGCCGGCACCCCGTCGCAGGATAATAGGAGCGTGTTGTGTGAGGCCGGCGGCGTCGAGTCTGTGGATCTCTTTTTGCAGAATCTTTCTTATCCCCGGGTACTCGTCCCTGAGGTAGAAGTAAACCGCTTCGGCACCGACCGCCCACGCCGCGATCAGCGTGCCTTCCAGCACCCTGTGCGGATCGTTCTCCATGTAATAACGGTCCTTGAACGTGCCGGGTTCACCCTCATCGGCGTTGACCGCCATCAGTCTCGGGCCGGGGTATCCGCGCACGAACGTCCATTTTCTCGAGGTAGGAAATCCCGCGCCACCAAGCCCGCGCAGTCCGGATCGGTCCAAAGTTTCGACCAAGGATTCAATATTGTGCTCTCCTGAAAGGCAGGATCGAAGCAGCACATAGCCGCGATCGTTCTGATATCTGTCCAGATCCGGGTAGTCCGGCACCTCCGGTTCCGTGTCTCTGCGTGCGATGCAATCGATCGCTTTTTCCACGTCACAATGATCGACATGACGATGCCCCACCTCGAGTGTCGGCGCAGCAGCACAGCGTCCCATGCAGGGTGCAGCCACAATCCTGACGCCGTCGGGTGCACGTTGCGTAAGTTCGGCGAGCAATTCGTTGGCGCCCTTCATTTCACATACGACGCTGTCGCACACCCGTACGGTCAGCTCGGGCACCTCGGCGTCATCGGACACCACGTCGAAATGGGCGTAAAACGTGGCCACCTCGAATACCTCGGCCATGGCCAGCCTCATTTCCTGAGCCAGAGCCGCCAGATGGCGGTGTTTCAGGCAACCGTAGTAGTCCTGTATGGTATGCAGGTGCTCGATCAGCAGATCGCGCTGGCGTGATTCGTCGCCCAACAACGCCCCGACTTCGGCCAATGATTCTTCGTCGACCTGTCGGCCTTTGGGTGTTTTGTGGAATTTGCCACGACCGGAACCCGGGTGCCGGCGTTGGTGTACCTGATTGTTCATAGTCGCACTACTCTAAATGGGTTTAGGCCTAAACGCCAATTTTGTATATTGTATACCAGCACAGTGCCGGGCCTCTTACCCGGCCGCATTGCCGACGAGCCGACCCATGACCTCTGATTCCGGCGGTTGTCAGGATCGGCGCTCGAAAACAACCGGGGTTAGAGGATTGTCCAGCGCTTTGCCCGACGCCTGCCCCAGGCTGATGAGGTGGTCGCTGATCTCCTTCGTCCACGCTCCCCGTGGCTCGAAGATCACATCGTCACCGCCGAGTCGAAACGTCATTCGATGTGAGGTGAGGGGTGCACTGTGCTTGGCGCTGGCAGCATGAATCGTCCGGATGTCGAACACCAGACAGTCGCCGGGCTGCAGGTCCCAGCTCAGGAATTCGTGAAGACGGCTGTCGAAATCCGGCATGGGATGATACTCATCGCCGACACAGTCGAAAGAAACGTTGTCGCTGAATTGCGGCGCTGCGTACAACCGGCCCCAGTTATGAGAGCCGCGCACGAAAGTGAGTCCTTGCGCTGCGCTTACTTTCTCGAGCGGGATCCAAACGATGCACATGGGTCCGATAAAATCGAAGTAAGGTTCGTCGTGGTGCCAGGGCGCGCCGTCCACCGAGCCCGATTCACGCATGAACCAGTTATCCATGAGCATGAGCACGCGATCACGGCCCAGAACTTCCGCACCCAGCTTTCCCAAGGGGGATCGAAATATCAGATCCCTGAATTCCGGGATTTCTCGCCAGTTCCAGAAGTCGAATACGTAACGCCCCGTCGAACCCTCGCTGGTATGGTCTCTGAAAAACGGACCCGGATTAGAGATATTGCAAGCGATACCCTTACGGGCCAGATCGATCCACTCCTGCGCGAACACGCCGCGAAGACAGGTGACGCCGTGCTGATGATACTGCTCGATCTGGTCCTCGTTGATCATGCTCTTGATAATATCCGCTCATATCCCGAATAAAAAGTATACCGTTGACGTTTCGAAGATCGGCGATGCCTATCATTCCAATATCGATGCTTCGACTTCGTTCGCTCAAATCTTTATTCTTTCGTGCCGTGGATCATAGAAACAACGCATCGAAGCGCGGGCGGGAATGCGCTGAGCCGCCACCTCGATCTCAAAATTTCCGGATTCGATAAAGTCCTTGCTGACTCCGTCTTGGTGGCTGATATAGCCCAGCGCGATAGACGAACCAATCGTGTGGCCGAACATGCCCGACGTGGTGCTGCCGACCTTGACGCCGTCCCGGTAGATAGGTTCCTCGTGGTACATCAACGGCTGCGGGTCCTCCAGGGCAAATGTCAGCAGGCGCCGTGTCATCCCTGCTTCATTCATTTTCAACAGAGCTTCGCGGCCGATGAAACCACCGGGTTTGTCGAACGCCACGGCGAAACCGAGGCCGGCTTCGAGGGGCGTATCCTCATCGGTGATGTCGTGCCCCCAGTGCCGATAGGCTTTTTCGATGCGGCAGGAGTTCAGCGTGTGATATCCGGCGTGGGTCAGTCCGAACGAATGCCCTCTATCCACGATCAGATCGTAGACCGCAACGGCAAACTCGGTCGGGATATAAAGTTCCCAGCCGAGTTCTCCAACAAAGGTGATCCGGGTCGCCCGCACCAGTGCGTAGCCCAGTTCGATTTCACGCGACGTACCGAAAGGGAACGCCTGACTTGACAGGTCGGCAGTGGTCAAGCCAGACAATAAATCCCGGGAGTTTGGTCCCATGATACTGATAACGGCATAACCGGAAGTCACATTGGTCACGACCGCGCGTTCGTCTTCGCGGACATTCTTTTGCAGCCAGTTGTAATCCCGGTACTCGGTTGCAAAAGCCGTAATCACGAAATATTTGTTTTCATCGAGGCGGGTCACCGTCAGATCCGCTTCTATACCGCCGCGCTCGTTCAACCACTGTGTATATACGATACGGTCGGCCGGCACCGATAGATCGTTGGCGCAGATGCGGTTCAATACCTTTTCGGCATCCGGCCCCTGCACCAGGAACTTGGCAAATGACGTTTGATCGAATAGCGCGACCTGCTCCCTGACGGCCCTGTGTTCGGCCGCGTTGTGGTCGAACCAGTTCTGACGACCGAACGAATATTCGTAGCGGGGTTCAATCCCCCGTGGGGCATACCAATTAGGGCGCTCCCACCCCGTGCTTTCCCCGAAACACGCGCCTTTTGCCAGCAACCGGTCGTGCAGAGGCGAGCGCTTGATGCCGCGCGCACTCTCGAATTGCCGGAACGGCCAATGCATGTCGTACAACAAGCCCAGGGCCTCGATGGTCCGGTCGTGCAGGTACCGGCTGTTGCCCTGAAACGGTGCCATGCGCCGTATATCCACATCCCACAGATCCATCGGCGGGGCCCCATCCACGATCCAGGAGGCCAGCACCTTGCCCACGCCTCCACCGGATTGAATCCCCACGGAGTTGAAACCTGCCGCGACGAAGAAGTTCTTGAGTTCGGGCGCTTCACCCAGCAGATAGCGGTCGTCGGGAGTAAAACTCTCCGGACCGCAGAAGAACAGCTGTATCCCCGCTTCCGCCAGCGCTGGCAGCCTGTGTATGGCTTTTTCCATGACCGGCTCGAAATGATCCCAGTCTTCCGGCAGCGTGTCGAAGCTGAAGTCCTCGGGAATTCCGTCCATTCCCCAGGGTTTGGCGTTGGGTTCGAAAGCACCCAGCAGCAACTTGCCGGCATCGGCCTTGTAGTAGGCATGGCCGTTCAGGTCGCGCATGACCGGAAGATCATTGGTCATGCCTTCCATCGGTTCGGTGACGATATAGAAGTGTTCCGCGGCGTGCAGCGGTACGTTGACACCGCACATCCGCGCCACTTCACGCGCCCACATGCCGGCGCAGTTCACAACGATGTCCGCCGCGATCTCCCCTTTGTCGGTGGCGACACCCGTCACCCGCCCGTTGTTATTGTGCACCGCGGTTACGCGGGTGTCTTCGAAAATGGAAGCACCGCCCATCTTCGCGCCCTTGGCCAGCGCCGTGGTCGTGTCAATGGGATTGCACATGCCGTCTTTGGGGATGTGTATAGCGCCGACAATGTCTTCGATGTTGACCAGCGGCCACATTTTCTTGGCTTCCTCCGGCGTCAACACATTCACATCGACGTCGAAACAGCGGCCCATCGATGCGCTGCGCTTCAGTTCCTCGAATCGCTCTGCGGTAGAGGCCACGGTCAGCGACCCCGCCTGTCTGAATCCCGTGGCCTGCCCGGTCTCTTCCTCCAGCCCGCGGTAAAGTTCCGCCGTATACTTTGCAAGCAGGGTCATATTGTGGGTGGCGCGCAATTGCGCTACCAGTCCCGCGGCGTGCCACGTGGTGCCGCAGGTCAGGGACTTGCGCTCGAGCAACACGACGTCCTTCCAGCCCAGTTTGGTCAGATGGTAGGCGACGCTGCAGCCTATGATTCCACCGCCGATAATGACTACCTGCGCATTGGCTGGAAATGAATTGCTCATCAGTATTCTCCGGTTGGTATTGTCGGGCTACACAGGCGCATTGTCCCCATGAATCAGGCGTCCAGCAAGGGGCATTCGTTTTCCGTTGAACTCACCATTACACCGTTACTTCCGATATCGGCACGATCATCAATGATTCCGGTCCCGACAACGAGGCACACATGTCCCGGATCAAATACACAAAGACCGGCCTTTCATCACTTGTCGCAGGCATCCAGGGCCATGCAACCCGCCAATCCGACCATGCTTTGTCCTGGCCTGTGTTTTTCCTTGCGTTCAACTCGGGAGATTGAAACAATGACCGCCCCTCAACAGATCAACCCCGAAGGAGACTAGGCGTGGAAACCAGAGCAGCGGTGGCACACAAGGCCGGCGACCCATTAAGCATTGAAACGATCCAGCTCGATGGCCCGAGAGATGGCGAGGTTCTGGTTGAAATCAAGGCGACGGGAGTTTGCCATACCGATGAATTTACTCTGTCCGGCGCGGACCCCGAGGGACTTTTTCCCGCGGTCCTCGGCCACGAGGGCGCTGGCATTGTGGTGGATGTCGGACCCAACGTCACCAGCCTCAAAAAGGGCGATCACGTCATCCCACTGTACACGCCGGAATGCCGCCAGTGTGAATATTGCACCAGCGGCAAGACAAATCTGTGCCAGGCCATACGGGTGACCCAGGGGCAGGGTCTGATGCCCGACGGCACCAGCCGGTTTTCACTGGGCAACGACCCGGTGTTTCATTACATGGGGACGTCCACGTTTTCAAACTACACGGTGCTGCCCGAGATCGCCGCTGCGAAAATCAGGCAGGACGCACCGTTCGACAAGGTGTGTTATATAGGCTGCGGCGTGACCACCGGTATCGGCGCTGTAATGAACACCGCAGGTGTGGAGCCCGGCAGCAACTGCGTGGTTTTCGGACTCGGGGGCATCGGACTCAACGTCATCCAGGGACTGCGCCTGGTGGGCGCGGATATCATCGTCGGCGTCGACCTCAATCCTGCGAGGGAGTCATTGGCAAGGAATTTCGGCATGACGCATTTCGTCAATCCGAAGGACGTGGACGGAGATCTGGTCGCCCACCTCGTCGACGTCACCAAGGGCGGAGCGGACTACAGTTTCGAATGCATTGGAAATGTCGAAGTGATGCGGCAGGCACTGGAATGCTGCCACAAGGGCTGGGGTGAATCGGTCATCATCGGTGTCGCGGGTGCGGGACAGGAGATCAGCACGCGGCCTTTTCAGCTGGTAACGGGCCGGGTGTGGCGCGGCACCGCTTTCGGTGGCGCCAAAGGACGCACCCAGGTTCCAAAAATCGTGGATTGGTATATGGAAGGAAAGATCAATATCGACGATCTGATAACGCACACCATGCCGCTTGATGACATCAACAATGCGTTCGATCTCATGCACAAGGGCGAATCGATCCGCAGCGTAGTCACTTTCTGACGACGTTACCGCGGGCGCGCAGCCATCACAACCCGCGTTATTCGGTATTGTCAAACCCGTTCAACCCCAATTACCGAAATTGCACCGAGTTCGTGCTGGCCATTCGGTCATCCGCATTTTCAAGCGGTCTTCTGCCTGGTCGCGCGCTTGCGTTCGAACTCTCTCAGATGGCGCTTCCTGATGCGGATGTGTGATGGCGTGATTTCCATCAGCTCATCGTCCTCGACGAATTCCAGTCCCTGCTCCAGGGTCATTCGCAAAGGCGGATTGAGCAGCACGTTGTCGTCCTTGCCGGCGGCACGGATGTTCGTCAGCTGTTTGGCTTTCAGCGGGTTGACCGTAAGGTCGTTGGCTCGGCTGTGGATCCCGATGACCTGCCCCTCGTAGACCTCGTCCCCTGGTCCGATGAGCAGTCGCCCGCGCTCCTGCAGGTTGAACAGTGCGTAGGCCAGGGCTTTACCGGTTTTAGCAGACACGAGGACGCCATTGGGTCTGCGATTGATGACTCCGCCGAACGCCGGGCCATAGTGATCGAAAACATGGTAGAGCAGCCCCGATCCCGAAGTCAGGGTCATGAATGCCGACTGAAAACCGATCAATCCTCGAGACGGCATCATGTATTCGAGCTTGACCCTGCCGCGCCCGTCCGGCTGCATGTCCCGGAGCTCGCCCCGGCGCATGCCCAGCGCCTCCATGACTCCGCCCTGGTGGGTCTCCTCCACGTCCACCACGAGCTGTTCGTAGGGTTCTTCTCTCGCTCCATCCAGCTGACGATAGATGACCTCCGGACGGGATACGGCAACCTCGTAACCTTCGCGCCGCATGGTCTCGAGAAGTATAGACAGGTGCAGCTCGCCCCGGCCGGCGACGGCGAACTTCTCACTGTCTTCCGTTTCATTTACCTCGAGAGCAACGTTGTGCACGGTTTCGCGAAACAGTCGATCCTTTAGCTGGCGCGAGGTCACATACTTTCCATCCCTTCCGGCGAACGGCGAGTTGTTTACCTGAAACGTCATGCGCACCGTAGGCGAGTCGACCTTGAGTGGAGACAGTGCCTGCACCTGATCCACGTCGCACAGCGTATCCGAGATATCCAGGCCTTCCACACCGGTCACGGCCACGATGTCGCCCGCGCGGGCGGATCCTACCTCAACGCGTTCGAGACCCATGAATCCGAAGATCTGCAATACCCTGCCGGTCCTTTGCACGCCATTGCGATCGACTACACTGATCGCGGTGTTGCTGCTTATCTCACCGCGTTTAATGCGGCCGATGCCGATTGCACCCACGTAAGTCGAATAGTCGAGGGAAGATATCTGCATTTGAAAACCGCCCTCGAGGTTCACGTCCGGAGGTGGCGTATACCGGACAATAGCGTCGAATAAAGCCGTCAGATCCGACCCGGGGCTTTCCGCATCCAAAGACGCTATTCCCCGTAAGGCAGACGCATAGATCACCGGAAAGTCCAATTGCTGCTCGGTTGCGCCCAGCCTATCGAACAGATCAAAAGTCTGATCCAGCACCCAGTAGGGTCTTGCCCCGTCGCGGTCGATCTTGTTGATTACGACGATGGGCCTCAATCCGTGTTCGAAGGCTTTTTTGGTTACGAAGCGGGTCTGCGGCATGGGGCCCTCGACCGCGTCCACCAGAAGCAGTACGGAATCCACCATTGAAAGAATTCTCTCGACCTCGCCGCCGAAATCCGAGTGGCCCGGGGTATCGACTATGTTGATCCGGTAGTCGCACCACTGGATCGCCGTGTTCTTGGACAGAATCGTAATGCCCCGTTCCTTTTCCAGATCGTTGGAATCCATCACTCGTTCGACCCGGTTCCGGCTGCCGAGCGTGCCGGACTGTTCCAACAGTTTGTCGACGAGGGTGGTTTTGCCATGGTCTACATGAGCA
This sequence comes from Gammaproteobacteria bacterium, assembly GCA_024639325.1. GTDB lineage: Bacteria > Pseudomonadota > Gammaproteobacteria > Arenicellales > JAANXG01 > JAHEKE01. Next base: position 32,074 of record JAHEIO010000002.1, on the reverse strand, counting down.
ATGATCGCGATATTTCGCAAATTGATGGTCATAAAGTTCGTATTCCCGAATCAGTAGCCGCGCGGATTCTGCCAGACTCCTGGGTATCTATCAGATCTTATTCCACAATGTACATCTTTGGTTCACATTCTGGTGTTCTATTGTTTGGCCAAATTCAGATAAACTTGCATCCTCACGCGCAGTCAAGGCGCTCAAGTCATCGGAGCCGCAGCATGCATACAGTCGCTTTCACCGAAATGGGCAAGGGTACAAAGGAAGAGTATGAATTCCTCGAGGGGCTGGAACAACAATACATCGCCGAACTGCCGGATCGATTGATCGCGGCCCTCAAACGTCTCGATCTTCCGAGTGGCTTGCGGGTATCCAGGATGGAGCATTCGCTGCAGTCGGCAACCCGTGCTTATCGGGCGGACGAGAGCGACGAAATGGTGGTTGCCGCCCTGCTGCATGATATCGGTGACGATCTGGCGCCCTGCTCCCACAGTGAACTCGCCGCGGCGGTGCTGAGGCCGTATGTGTCTGAAAAGACCTATTGGATCATCAAGCACCACGGTTTGTTTCAGATGTACTACTACGCTCACCATCTGGGAGGAGACCGCAATGCACGTGATATGTTCAGGGAGCACGAATGGTTCGATGACGCGGTGCAATTCTGCGAGCAATACGACCAGAACTGCTTCGACCCCGACTACGATACTTTACAGCTTGAGTTTTTCGAACCGATACTGCGGAAGGTATTTTCGACTCCCTCTCTTCAGGATTCCGAATACACTGCCCGGTACGGCGAGGAAACCGCCAGAGCCTGACCCACGCAATACATCAGAACCGCCGGAAGTGCCGCTATATGCGGGCTAACTGGCGATCTCGATTGCCTCCTCCAGGCGGAAGACCTCATTGAACAACGCCCTGCCGATTATTACGCCCGAGATGTTAGGCAGGTATTTGAGCGTCGACACGTCATCCAGCGCATGCACGGTTCCGGTGGAAATAACCGGCAGGCTCAATTCGGTGCCCATCTCAGCGGTAGCCGCAAAGCTGCTTTCAGGCACGTTTTCGTAGCGATCGATGTCCGTAAATATGATCGCGGCTACGCCGGTCTCTTCGAAGTGCCTGGCCAGTTCCAGCGCCGTGAAGGCTGTCTTGGTCCTCCAGCCCTCGATCACGACAAAACCGCTGCGGGCATCTACGCTGACCACCACCCGGCCGGGATAGCGGGCACAGGCCTCCGCAACCAGGTGCTGGTCCTTGACTGCCGCCGTGCCAAGAACGATTCGCCCAGCACCATGATCGAACCACCAGTGCACCGCGTCTATGGTGCGGATGCCGCCGGCCACCTGTACCGGTATGTCGGCTTGGTCGATAATCCGGCAGATCAGGTCCGCGTTGTGACGCCCGCCTTGAAATACACCGTCTATATCGACCACGTGGAGCCACTTCGCGCCAGCCCGCTGGAAATCCCGGGCGGCGTCCATGGGGGGGATATCGTAAACATTTGGCTGGTCTATTCCGCCCCGGGACAGGTTCACGCACCTGCCGTCCTGAATCTCTATATCGGGATAGATAATCACCGCGTTCCTCCTCGAGCGCAACAAGCCGTGGACTGGGCTATTGTACTCCCCAACTAACGTAAAAAGCAGTAGCGGGAGGTAGAATGCGCCCATGCCCGCTGCAAAGAAAAAACTGCTCGTCGTTTCCCACGTGCCCTCTTCAAACACCCAGCGACTGCTCGACGCCGTCTTGCGCGGTGCCCACAACGAGGAAATCGAGCATGTGGAGGTTGAGCATGTCAAACCCCTGGACTCCGGGCCGAAGGAAGTCCTTCAGGCCGACGGCATCATTCTCGGGACCACTGAAAATTTTGGATACATGAGCGGTGCGCTCAAGGATTTTTTCGACCGGATCTACTACCCCTGCCTGGAGCAAACACAAGGAATGCCCTACGCGCTGTACATACGTGCCGGGATGGACGGGACCGGCACCCGCATTGCGGTGACAAAAATCATCTCGGGGCTGAAATGGAGACCGATACAGGAACCGCTCATCTTTCGCGGCAGTTTTCAGAATGTATGGTTCGACCAGTGCGAGGAACTGGGAATGACCATGGCGGCGGGTCTTGAGGCGGGGGTTTTCTAACTCCAATACACGTGCGATCCCTCTAACTCGGCAAGAACCTCCCCTCGATGGCATGCTTCCTGGGCATCGGGCTCAGCTGCCTCGCAGCCGATCGACGGCGCGTGTCGCTGTGAATTACCTACCCGGTACTCCTGACCCTATACGCCGGAATATGCGTTGCCGATTCAGACTGTTTTTCAGTCAAAACCAAATAAACTGGGGGTAACTCTGACAGATTCAGCATTTCGTCATTGCGAATGAAGCGAAGCAATCCAGCATGGTTATCATACAAGAAACTCTGACGCCGCGTCCTGCCACGCTTCGCTCGCAGCTTCGGCACGCAATGAACTCAGGCTTTTTCTGGACAGGAACTAATTAGTCCGCACGAAGCGCTGGCGCAGAAGTTTCTTGTCAATTTTTCCGACACTGGTCTTGGCGATCGAATCCACGAACACTATTCGCTCCGGAATCGCCCATTTGGAAACAGCACCGGACTCGACGAATCCCGAGACGTGTTGCCTGATAGATTCCGCGTCCACACCTTTGCCGGCATCTTCAGTCAGAACTATGATGAGCATGGGCCGCTCACCCCATTTTTCGTCCGGGAATCCTATGGCCGCAACCTCGCCGACCGCTTGATGACTCGATACGATGTCCTCGAGCATGAGTGACGATATCCATTCACCGCCGGATTTGATGACGTCCTTGACACGATCGGTAATCTTCAGATAGCCGTCGCCGTCCATGTTTCCGATATCGCCGGTGTGCAGGTAACCACCGCGCCACAACTCGTCCGATTTTTCCGGATCCTTTAAGTAACCCTGGGTCAGCCAGGGTGTACGCACAACCACTTCGCCGGTAGTTTTACCGTCATGGGGCACATCGTTCATACTCCCATCAACGATTCGCATCTGGACCAACGGTGCTGCGCGGCCGGTCTTGCAGCGATAGTCAAGCTGCTCATCACGATCTCGTGCCATGACCTCCGCTTCCAGCTGGGCCGAACAAATAAACGGACAGGTTTCCGACATACCATAGGCGCTGAACACGTCGATCCCCCGGTCCAACGCCGCGGCAGCCAGTCCGCGGGGCAACGCGGCGCCTCCAATGATTACCCGCCATTTGGAAAGATCGATCTCCTTTGCCAAAGGCTCGTTCAACAACATGTGAAGGATGGTCGGCACGCAGTGAGAAAACGTCACCTTCTCACGGTCGATCAACTCAAGCAGCTTGTGCGGAACGTAGCGCCCGGGATATACCTGTTTAACGCCCATCAACGTCGCAACGTAAGGCACACCCCAGCCGTGGACGTGAAACATGGGAGTGATGGGCATATAGACATCATCGCGCCTGAACCACCCCTGATCAACCGCGGGCGCCATGCCGGCGACCACGCCCAGCGTATGCAGTACGAGCTGCCTGTGGCTGTAGTAGACGCCTTTGGGCTCTCCTGTGGTACCCGTCGTGTAGAACGTGGTTGCCCGGGTGTGCTCGTCAAAATCCGGAAAATCATATACCGCACCGACCCCGTCCATTAGCCGTTCGAATTCGCCGGCTGAATCCAAATTCGAGCTAGACTGACCTCGATCCGCTATTTCGACAAGTTTGACGGGCCTTTCGAACCTATCGGCGATTGAATCAACGATGGTGGAAAAGTCCGAGTGAACCAGCAGGACATCGTCTTCGGCGTGATTGATCGTGTAAAGAATCTGCTCGGGTGCGAGCCTTACATTTACGGTGTGAAGCACGGCCCCGATCATAGGTACCGCAAAGAAACATTCGAGATAACGATTACTGTCCCAGTCCATTACGGCCACTGTGTCGCCGGGACCGACACCCAGTTCCTTCAAAACATTGGCGAGACGGGCAATCCGTTCTCCAAACATTCGATAGCCGTAGCGTCCCTGGTTCGAGTACACAATCTCCCTATCAGGATAATTTGCCAGCGGTGTATGCAGGAGATGCTTGATAAGCAACGGGTAGTCGTAGGCACTTGCCGATTTGAACGGATCCGTCATAGAAGGCGCCCCGATTGGGTTGTCTCGAATACAATATCAAAACTGGGGATTGCACACCATTTTGTTTGCCAATGACACGGATAGAGATAGTATTGACTTGCCAGTGGTTCTTGCGAAAGCCGTGTATCGAAAACAGGTGCGCAAACTATGGAGGCTGAGATGAAAGAAATAGATAATGTTGGATTCATTGGCGTTGGAGTTATGGGACACGGGCTGGCAAAGAATATCGCCCGCGCCGGATACCCTCTGCTGTTCCTGGAACACCCCGGCAATCAGCCCGTCCAAGATCTTTATGATCTGGGTGCGAACTCCAGCGCTTCCATCGCCACTATTGCCAGGCACAGCGACGTGATCGTCATGTGTGTGACCGGCTCGGCCCAGGTCGAGGAAATCCTGTTGGGCGGCGAGGGACTGCTGCGGGACCTGGAGCCGGGGGCCATAGTCATCGACTGCTCGACGGTAGAGCCCCACGTCAGCAAGGCGGTCGCCGCGCAATTGCATGAGACAGGGGCGCTGTTTGTCGACGCGCCTCTCACACGCACGCCCAGGGAAGCTGAACTCGGACAGGCAAACGTGATGGTTGGTGGAGACGCCGCCTTGCTTGAACGCGTGCGCCCGATACTTGAAACGTTTTCCGAGAACATCTATCACGCGGGGCCGACTGGAGCGGGGGCGACGCTCAAGTTGCTGCACAACTTCATCTCGCTCGGAAACTGCGTACTGCTGGCGGAGGCCGTGGTCACCGCCAGAAAAAGCTGCGTGGATATCGAAACCTTTATCGAGGTGTTGACAACCGGCGGCGGGGACAGCACGGCCCTGAAGCGGATCAGCCCGTTTGTCCGAGACGGCGACGCGGCAGGCTTTAGATTTTCAATCTCCAACAGCGCCAAGGACACCGGTTATTATCGCAGTCTCGCCGCGCATCTCGGCGTACCTGCAGTCGCCGCCAATGCCATCCACCGGGTGTTCGATCAGGCAATGGCGCAGGGCCTGGGTGACAGTCCGGTTCCCGAATTGATCGATTCGTTGCAAAAGAATGTTTGACACGGAACTGATTTATTGTCCGGCACGCGGACTGGCGCGTTTGATAAGAGAACGGGAACTCTCGCCAACGGAACTGATGCGGACGAGCTTGGAAGAGGGGCTTGGTATCGGCTAGCCCCTATTTAATTAGCATGTTGCACGAGACCGGTGGTATTGTTTTATATCACGCCGATCATCCGCCGTTTTCGAATCCCTGCAATACGTTGACGGTGTTCAGACCGATTTCGTCGATGTCATAGCCACCTTCCATGACGAAGTGCGTAGGCAGACCCAGGCTGGCAATGGCGGCGCCATAGGTCGTGAAGTCGTCTGATTTGAGCTTGAAGAAACTGATCGGATCCGTCGCGAAGGTATCCACGCCAAGCGACACGACCAGCACTTCCGCCCCGAATTTTCGGATGTTTTCAAGTGCATCGTTTAGGGCGTTTCCCCACAGGTCATACCCGGTGCCCGGTTTCATTGGGTAGTTGAAATTGAAGCCCTCTCCTTCGCCCATGCCGGTCTCATCCGCGTAGCCCAGAAAATGCGGAAATGCATCGAGCGGATCGCCATGAAGGGAAAGATATGCGACATCGCCCCGCTGGTAAAAGATATCCTGGCTGCCGTTACCATGGTGGAAGTCAACGTCCAGCACTGCCACGCGCGCCGCACCGCGGTCGATGAAGTACTGTGCCGAGATGGCGGCATTGTTCAGGAAACAATAGCCGCCGTACATGTCCATGGCGGCATGATGCCCCGGCGGCCGGCACAGGGAAAATACTGCGTGCTCACCTGCTTCGATCGATTCCGCTCCGGTCAACGCCACGTTGACGGCCGCCAACGCGGCCTCCCACGTACCGGGACTGATCGACGTTTCCGAAGCCAATGCATAGTATCCAAGCTTGCCCTCGATGTGATGCGGTATTTTCAGTGCCATCCGCCGCGCCGGCCAGCACGTGGGAATGGCTTCGCCGTTGTAGCCGGTTTTGCTCCATTCATCCCACGCCGTCTCAAGAAAGGCCACGAAACCCGCATCGTGCACCCGCAGGATCGGGACGGTGCCGTATTCGTTCGGGCCCCTCACTTCACCCAGGCCGGTCTTCAAAATGCGGTCGAGGATGAATTGAGCGCGTGTCGGGCGCTCGTGCGGGTAAACCAGCTCCCCACCGTACAATTCGGTCCTGGAATCCCTCAGTTTGTGGGCATCAGAATAGATGGTTAGCATTGTTTTCCCTCCCGCTGCGGACGAATCGTCTGCCCATACCCTCGCAATCCGAGGTCCGGGCCTCAAGCCCTGCGGTCAGTGCCGCCACAGGACCGGGAACCAGTCTTCCCGCATTCGGTCGCCCGTGGACATTCCCGGATCCGGAAAGGGCGGGGATGATTCGCCTGCACGCTCCAGATAGCGCATATCATCGCCCAGCCATCGCGTTGAGAATGCACGCCTTCTGCGACGCATCACGCCGTCGGTGGTGCCGTGAAGGGTCTTGAAACTGAACAGGATCGTATCGCCGGCTGTCAGCGCCCTGCCAACCACATCGTAGCTCCCCGGGTTCGCCTCGATATCGGGAACCGTGCCAGCGTATCCATCTTCGCCCACATTGAAATCGGCGCCATCGAGCCACATTTTCGGGTAGAAGACCTCGCCCCAGCGGTGCGAGCCCCGCACGAAGCGGACCGCCACGTCCTCTTCGACATCGTCCAGCGCAACATAGATGGAAACACTCCGGTCGCCGCGAACCGTATAATAGGGAATGTCCTGATGCCACGGCGTGGCACGCTGCGTCCCCGCTTCTTTAACGAATGCGTGTTCATGAAAGAATTGCGCGTAGCTTCCCTGCATGACTTTGCCCGCAAGCGACGCAGCCGGCGATCTGAACACGAAATCGCGATACTCGGGAATCAGCGGCCAGTTGCAGTAGCTGTCGAAAAAACGTCCGGGTTCTCCCTCGGCGTTACTCTCCGCGGGGAAGCGGAAAGCCATTGGGTCTGAAAGATTCCGGGCAAGGCCTGCACGCAGGGGTTCGACCCAGCCCTCGAATGCGCCGTTGAGATAGAGCACACCGTCGCGCTGGTATGCTTCGATCTGCTCGTCCTCGATGTGGAACTCCGGCGGTTCGAGATTCCCCGCCCGAATCTCATCCAGTTCGGGCAACTCAGGTGTCGTCCACGGCACCGTCCACTGATTGAAACCTTCCATTGTCGTCAGTCCAACCATCCGCAAAAGGTCATCCTGGTCGTCTCCGAGAGTGAAGTGCCCGGCTCCGTGTTATCGGCCAGCACCACCAGCATACGCGTACGATCCCTTCCTACCGGGGTTACTCTGCGGATTGCATTGCGTCCGCGAAACAGTACGAGCGCGCGAGCCTTCCCCGACGATCCGATCGAAATTGCCCATCTCCCAAGGGTAATCATCTTCTGTCATTGTATCTTTAACATGTTCCACCTTGGCACTACAACAAATTGCACAGCAACTCGGCGGCACGGGTCGGACCGTCCTGGGCGCGCATATGGCTGGATGTCTGAGAGAGTCTGGCTTGCATATCCTGGTCAGTCAGCATTGTCCCGATGCTGTGGGCGAGGTCGTCGTCGGTCCAAGCATAGCGGTCCATCTTGATACCGTGGCCGGTTTCCTGAACGCGGGTTGCATTGTCATGTCCGTCCCATACGTACGGCATGATGATGGCGGGTTTACCAAAGTAAAGGCACTCCGTGAAGCTGTTGTTGCCGCCATGATGGATCACGGCATCCACCTGCGGAATGACCGAAGGCTGTGGGTACCATCCAGCGATGTGAACGTTCGGCGGCGTCTCGGTATACTCGCTTTCATAATCCCCGACATTGACCAGCGCCCGATAAGGCAGCTTCGCAACCACCTCGATGATTCGCTTCAGCAGCGCGGTGTCGCCTGACCCCAGACTGCCGAAGCTGACGTAGAGAAGAGGTTTGTCATCGTTGGCTTCGAAATGGGGGACAGTATACCCCTCGTCCTTTCGGACGCAGCCTTCCAGATACTGAAATAGCTTTGGATCGAGTGAATTTCGTCGCTTGAATTTGACCGGCTCGGGATATAGCAGCAAATTGAGGTATGGAGAGGCCTCGAAGAACTGACCCAGTGGGTAGGGGTCTTCACCACATTCAGCAAGGAAATCGTTGAATCTTTGATGGATGGGAGCGATAACCTCATTGAAACGGACATCAAAACGTTCGAAACAGGCCTTGTCGTTTTCTCCGCATCCCGACAGATGCGGTGGAATATCCGGATCGGGTATTTCGTTTTCACTGCACGAAATGATCCGCACCCAAGGCACGCTGTACTGCTTGATGGCAGGGAAAAGAACGACGTTGTCCACACACACCAGATCCGGCCTGACTTCATCCAAGACTCCTGGCAGGTCCTTTTGCGCCCAGATCGAGGTATCCACGATCGCGTCCCAGCACTCCTTGACGTAGTTTTCGATCTGGTCGTACGGCGACTTCTTGAAATTCGGGATGTGTCCATTGATGAAATCGGACCAGTATTTCGCCATTGCCTCCGGGTCCATGGGCTCGGACATGTTCACCTTGTATTCCTTGAATCCGTAGCCTTCGTACACGCCGCCCATGCCGGGGTCGGTTAGGAATACCGCCCGATGCCCCAGGCGCGCGCAGGCCTGGGCTATACCGACGGAGTTCAACGCCGGCCCGAATGCCGCCTCCGGAAAGAACGCTATCGTTTTGGGTTCACTCAATGTCTCTACCTCCTACTAATCTCTCGACAGGGTAAGTGGCTATTAGATTTCAGGCTCGGCGTGTCCGTGAATCCCATGTCCACTTGGCCTTCCTACGACGACAAGACAAGAGTATCCTCCGGACGCCACGACACCCACAATTCCTTGCCGCTGACGATTTCCGCATGTGTGTCACGCGCCTCGTTTTTCAGGTTCGCGGCAAAACGCGCACCCCCTGTGGATTCGAGGAATAGGTGACTCTCGTCGCCATAGTACACGACCTCTGTGACCTTTACCTTCAGCCGCACCTGCTGATCCTCAGGCTCGTTTTCATCCAGCCTTATCTTCTCCGGCCGCACCGCGATGCCAACCTCGCCTTTCGCATGCTCGTTGTGGGGCAGCACCAGGTTACTCAGCTGATCCGCGAACTCATCGACGCGAATCAATACCTTGCCGTCTTTTATGCCGGCCACCGTGCCGTCAAACAGGTTCATCTTGCCAATAAAATCCGCGACGAAACGGCAATTCGGATATTCGTAGAGTTCAGAGGGCGGCGCAACCTGCAGTACGTCGCCCTGTTCCATGACCGCGATTCGGTCAGCCATGGACAGCGCCTCGTTCTGGTCGTGAGTCACGATGACGAAGGTAATTCCCACGGATTTCTGAAGATGTACGAGTTCGATCTGCATCTGCTCGCGCAGTTTCGCATCCAGAGCCGACAAAGGCTCGTCCAGCAGCAGCACTTTGGGCTTTTTAACCAGCGCGCGCGCCAGGGCGACGCGCTGTCGTTGTCCGCCGGAAAGCTGATCCGGTTTGCGGGCCGCCATGGCCTCCAGCTGCACCAGCGACAGCGACTCCCGAACCCGATCGTCAATCTCGGATTTAGGCGTGCCGGTGACCTTCAGTCCGTATGCTACGTTCTGGTGCACCGTCATGTGCGGAAACACGGCATAGGATTGAAACACCATGTTCACCGGCCGCTTGTTCGGCTCCACCCCTTCCATGTGCTCCCCGTCGATCAGAATCTGGCCCTCCGTGGGTGATTCGAATCCCGCAAGCATGCGTAACAAAGTGGTCTTGCCGCAACCAGAGGGCCCGAGCAGGGCAAAAAATTCGCCCTGCTTGATTTCAAGGGACACATCATTGACCGCGACCACGGTCGATCCGAAGCGTTTGACGACATCTCGAATCGAGATAATCGTGTTATTGTCAACCATGCTGGTTTCCCTGTGATCGTGACTGGACAAAGAGCGCAACCATGGTAAGCGCGAGTGTCAGGACGATGAGTACCGTGGATGCCGCATTGACCTCTGGCGTCACCGAAAATCGTACCATGGAGTAGATCTTGATCGGGAACGTGGTTGAACCGGGGCCCGATGTAAAAAACGTAATGACGAAATCATCGAGGGATAGGGTGAATGCGAGCAGTGCACCGGCAAGCAGACCGGGTTTCATGTAGGGAAAAGTGATATTCCAGAAGGTCTGCCATTGGCTGGCGCCCAGATCATAGGATGCTTCCTCCAGCGCATGATCGAATCCCGCCATGCGCGCCCTGATGACAACGGCGACGAACGGGATGGAAAATGCGATGTGGCTGACGGTAATCGTAGCCAGCCCGAGCGGCATGTTCACGGTGGCAAAGAACGCGACCATGGCGACCGCCATGCAGATCTCCGGTATCACGATAGGAAGGTGCACCATACCCTCGTAGGGTCCCTGTGCCGGGAAACGGAAGCGGTACAGGGAGAGACCCAGCATGGCGCCGAGTATCGTCGAAACCGTGGTCGAGGTGGCCGCGATGATGAGGGAATTCAGGAAAGCCTCGTGCAACTGGGCATTGGCAAACGCTTTTTCATAGTAGTACAGGGTAAACCCCTGCCAGGTAATATTTCGCTTGCTGTCATTGAACGAAAACGCGATGAGCGAGACGATGGGGAAGTAAAGAAACACGAAGGTGAATCCCATGCACAGACGCATCCACGTCTTGCGGCTGTAGTCCAGGGGATTCACGCGATCTCGTGACATTCTCCGGTCTACCCGCGTCTAGATTGGTCCGTCTTTGCGGCCGGCCAGGCTGGCCCTCACCCAGAGGATGATGAAGGTCAGGTAAAGCAGCAGAAAAGACAGTGCCGAGCCGAAAGGCCAGTCCCGTGACGACGAAAACTGACGGGCGATCAGGTTACCGATCATCTCGCTGTCGGTACCGCCTAGCAGTGCGGGAGTCAGAAAGGTTCCCATGGACAGGATGAACGCCAGCAGACAGCCGGAAGCGATGCCCGGCAGCGCAAGCGGCATGGTCACCGAGAACAGGGTTCGCCAGTGTCCCGCGCCGAGATCCAGGCTCGCCTCGAGATAGGATTTGTCCAGCTTCTCGATGGTGGCATAAATGGGCAGTACCAGGAACGGCAAATAGACATAGACCAGACCGATCACCACGGCCTTCTGGTTATACAGCAGTTCGAGCGCCTCAAACTCACCCATCAGTTCCGGGAAACCGATAGACGCAAACAGTGTCGACAGCTTGTCGTGCACCCACTCCAGTCCAAAATTGAGGAACCCGCGGGTACGCAGCACCGCAATCCAGGCATACGTCCGGATGAGCAAATTGGTCCAGAACGGCAGGATCACCAGCAGCAGCAAAACATTCTTCCATCGCGCCGGTGCAAATGCGATGCCCATGGCGAGTGGAAAACCCACCGCGAAGGTGATCAGAGTCGTTATTGCCGCCACCCAGATCGACTTCCAGATGATGCCGAGGTGTATCCATTCGACGGCGCGAGCGTAGTTCGCGAGATTGATGGCGAGATTGATCTGGCCTTGCGGGCCGCGTTCGGCGAAGGAGTAAACCCACATGATGAGAAGCGGCACGGTAAAAAATATAACCAGCCACGCGGTGGGCGGAAGCGCTAGAACCGCGAATACCAGCCTGTTGTTACGCCAGTTTTCCAATACGTTGGGGGCCGGGCTTCCCGAAAATTACAAAAGAAACGGGCGCGTTGGTGAGCGCGCCCGCCGTAATCATCCGCGACAATCGGGGATCAGGAAGCCTGAACCTCGGTCCAGGCCGCGTCGTACATGGGCAGCGCATCGCCTACGTCCGCCAGCGCTTCGCTCTTGGCAACCACCTCGTCGGATGCGTAGATCGCCGGATTCGCCAGATCATCCTTCGACACGAACTCACGGGCCGCCTTGTTGGTGGTGGCGTAGTGAATCGTGTTGGCGATCTCGGCGTTGACATTGGCGTCCATGACGTGATCTATGAACTCGTAGGCGGCGTCCCTGTTCGGTGCACCCTTCGGTATGGACAGGCCGTCTACCCAGATCACCGTTCCCTCCTTCGGAATGACGTAGGTCAGGTCGTCGTCTTCCTCCATGACCTTCAGGATATCGCCGTTCCACTCCATGACCACGTCGATGTCGCCGGAGATCAGCATGTCCTGCCCGGAATCGGGGACGAATCCTTTGAGGTGCTTCTTGGTTTTGACCAACAGGTCGCGCGCCGCGTTAATTTCTTCCTGTTTGGTCGTGTTTGGGGAATACCCGAGGTAGAGCAGCGCCACGCCCATGACGAAGCGCTGGTCGGCCAACATGGCCATGCGGCCGGAGTGCTTATCATTGTCGAACAGGATGCTCCAGCTGTCCACCTCACCAACCTTGGACTTGCGGTAACCGATACCCACGCTGCCCCAGAAATACGGCGCATTGTACTTGCAGCCGGGATCGAAAGACGGATTCAGAAACGCCTCGTCTACGTTCTTGAAATTCGGGATGCGCGATCGGTCCAGTTCCTCCAGCATGTCCGCGGCGATCATGGTCTCGATCATGTAATCGCTGGGAAAGATGACGTCGTAGCCCGGGTTGCCGGCCTGGAACTTCGCGAACATCTCCTCGAGATTTGCGTACAGATCATACTGTACCTCGATGCCCGTCTTATCCGTAAAAGAACCGAGCGTCGTTTCGCCTATATAAGTATCCCAGTTGTATACATTGATTTTCTTGTCGGCGGCAAATGCTCCGCTGCCGCCGAAGCTGACCGCCGCCAGCGCGGCGCCGGATCCCTGCAGAAACCTGCGTCGCGTGAACGGAAAATTCGGTGTATTTTTCATGAACTCCTCCTGTTATCAGTGCGTGTCAAATATTGCCAAGTGTGCAAGTCCGTATGTAGGTTCAATGCCGCATGGGGTCGTTGCCGGTCAAGATTTACTACAAAATGCCCTCGGAGCGCAATTCATCGATCGTCGCAACGATCCCTTCCCGCAGGATTGCCACCATATCGTCGATCTGTTCCCTGCTTAGGGTGAGCGGCGGCGACAACACGTTCAAGTGCCCGACCGGCCGAACGATGAGGCCCCGTTTTTCACACTGGTCCGCAACCCGTCCGCCAATATTGACGGCCGGGTCGAACAGCTCCTTGGTTTTCTTGTCGGCCACGTTTTCGACGCACATCATCAGGCATTTGCCGCGGACATCACCGACAATTTCCAGGTCGTCCAGTTTCGCCAGCTGCTGTTCGAAATACGGCCCGATATCGCGTACGTGCTCGCAGATCCGTTCGCGCTGCATGATTTCGATGTTCTTCAGCCCGGCCCGGCAGGCAACGGGGTGCCCGGAATAGGTGAAGCCGTGGGTAAACATGGCGCCTTCAGCCTGGGGTACGCTGATGACATCGTAGATCTCCTCGGAAAGCAGGGTAGCCGAGAGCGGTATGTAGGCCGAAGAAATACCCTTGGCGCAGGTAATGACGTCCGGGACGAAGCCGAATACCGCCTCGGATGCGAAAAAGTGCCCAAGCCGCCCGAACGCGGTCACGACCTCGTCCGAAATATACAGGACGTCGTACTCGTCACAGATTTCGCGCGTGCGCTTGTGGTATCCGGGCGGCGGCACGATGACGCCGCCCGCCCCCATGATTGGTTCCGCTATGAAGCAGGCGACGTTTTCCGCACCAAGCGCCTCGATTGCATTCTTCAGATCCGCCACTTTCTCATCACAGAATGCCTCCATGGACATACCGTCGGTGCGCCGATAGGGGTTGGGGCTGGGAATATGGTGCACGAGGCCCGGCGCCAGATCGAATCCGGTATGGTCGAACTCCACGCCCGTCATGGACATGGCGAGATACGTGCTGCCGTGATAACCGTCGGTCCGGGCGATGATTTTCTTCTTGCTCCTGCGGCCCAGCCTGTTGTTGTAGAAGTGGATGATGCGAATGGCGGAGTCGTTCGCTATCGACCCGCTGGTGCCGTAAAACACGTGGTTGAGGTCGCCCGGTGCGAGTTCAGCAAGCTTTGCAGCCAGCTGGGCCGCCGGCGGCGTCGTCACGTGGGTAAAGGTCGAATAGTACGGCATCCTTCGAACCTGATCGGCGATGGCCTCGGCCATCTCCTCGTTGCCGTAGCCGATGTTCACGCACCACAGACCGCCGATGCCGTCGAGATACCTCTTGCCGTCCGAATCGAATACGTACGCGCCTTGCGACTCGGAGATTACCAGTGAGCCCTTTTCCTTGAAAACTGAAAAATCGGTCCAGGGGTGAATATAATGGTCGCGATCCATGCGCCAGATTTCCTGGGTGTTGTATTCAGGCTTGTTCATGATGTCCATAAACCTTTGATGTTTGGATTTCCTGACATTGACGGCCGCTCGCAGGCAGGCGATTCGTTATTCTACCGGCGATTGACAACCCGTCCAGCGATCGGCGAGAAAAATAATCGAATGCCGACGTGCTGATTTGGTGTTTTCGAAGCCGTTAGTCAATTACGAGCTATTGGGATGGAACAATCAATTGGATCACCGGGTCTCGGTCTGGTAGCTTCGAGTTTTCGATGGAGCAACCCTTGATCGAATCAATTGCTATTCTGGAGCGGCTGGTTTCATTTCCCACGATCAGCCGCACACCCAATACCGAACTGATAGATTATGTCCGGTCCCTGCTGGAGGGCCAGGGTATTGCTACCCAACTGGTTCCGAGCGCCGACGGCGAAAACGCCAACCTGCATGCACTCGTGGGTCCTGAAGGCAAATCGGGCGTAATGCTCTCAGGACACAGCGACGTCGTTCCAGTCCAGGGTCAACAATGGATCAAGCAAGCCTTCACCCTGACCCGGGAGAACGATAAATTGTTCGGACGCGGCACCGCCGATATGAAGGGTTTCGTGGCCTGCGCAGTCAGGGCAATGCTCATTGCCGCGCGTACCGAACTCAAGGTCCCACTGCACTTTGCCTTGTCCTATGACGAGGAAATCGGCTGTGTCGGCGTCAGACGCATGCTCGATATGCTGGCGTCCGCTCCCTCGCGGCCGGCATTTTGTATCGTCGGAGAACCGACGGAACTCAGGGTGGCAACCGGGCACAAGGGCAAGACGGCACTGCGTGCAACCTGCTTGGGCGAGCCCGTGCATTCCGCGCTGGCGCCTCGAGGATTCAACGCGATTCACCTGGCGTGCGATTTCATCGATGCGTTGCGGCAACAGCAATCCGGTATTGAGCGCGACGGGGCACGGGACGACGACTACGATGTCCCCTTTACAACCATACATGCCGGCGTGATAACGGGTGGAACCGCGCTCAACATCGTGCCGGACCGCTGCACCGTGGAGTTCGAAATTCGAAATCTTCCCTGCGATAGTCCCGATGGTATCCTGCGCTGGATCGAAGCTGCCGCGGCTCGACTGGTGGCAACGGCCCGGGCATCGTTTCCGGGTGCCGATATCCGGATCGAAGCAACCAACGCCTACCCGGGCCTCGAAACAAGCCCCGACGAAGAGATCGTTGCATTCGTGCAATCGCTGTCGGGTGAGCGCCAAAAATACAAGGTCCCGTTCGGCACGGAAGGCGGGCTGTTCCGTCAAAGACTCGGTATTCCGACCGTTGTCTGCGGGCCCGGTTCCATGGATCAGGGCCACAAGCCCGACGAATTCATCACCCTGGAACAGATGCGGCGATGCGACGCAATGATGGATCGATTGCTGGAAAAATTGACCCGGTGAGAAATGTGGGCGCGGCTATTTGACCCCGGTCTTCCGGGATTTCAGGACTGCCATGCCTGGCACGTGTCGGGCATGGATCGAATTACGGCAATGCTTCTCGAATTCGGCCGGCACGCGTGACTTGCGTTCGCTTCTGACGGTAGCCAGACCGAGCACCATGGGCCGGTGCTTTCCGCTGACGGGCAAATCGAGCAGAACCAGCGGCAGCCCGGACAGCGCCTCCAGCGAGACCGAACGCCGGTTCGCCATCGGGTGATCCGGCTTGAACAGGGCGTAAGGCGGCAATTCCACCAGCGGCTCGAAAAACAGGTCCGGCGGAAGTTCGAGGTCGTAAGTGATGGCGGCATCGATCTCGGCACGGCTGAGTTTTGCGAACAGGTCCGCCTGATTAGCTTCGACCTGGCTGACCGAAACCTGCGGATTGGTCTGCTCGAATCCGCGGCGCAGTTCCGGCAGTACAAACGGCGACAGCGTCACCAGACAGCCGAGCGTAATCGGGCCCCAACCTGCTCGCCGATGTTGCGGGCCAGTTCGTGCAGGGATCCGACATCGGCGAGCAGTGTCTTGACTCTGTTGAAAAATCTCCTGCCGCCGGGTGTCAGTGTCAGGCCTGGGCATGCCGGCGCACGAAAAGCTGTATGTCGAATACGCTTTTCAGGTCCGCAATCGCAGCCGAGACGGTGGGGGAAGACACGCTGATTCGCTCGGAAGCGTGGACGATGCTGCCCGCTTCTGCTACGGCAACGAAGTACTCCAGCTGCCTGAACGTAAATCGAGTGCGCTCCGTCGCTTACTCGTCTCCCGGAACGCCGTAGCTGGGCGCCGCAGCAGGATCGAGGGCACGCGTCACGTAGTCCTCGAGCTGCGGACTGTAGATCTCCCACAATCCGGCGAGTTCCGCGATGGGACAGTTTTCGGTCCAGTCCACGCGCAGATCGGCTACAGGCCAGGCCACGTCGCGCACCAGTTTGATACCGGCGGAATGGATCGTTCCTGCTTCGCCCCCTGCCTGGACACCTGCCTGCATTGCCGCCAGGATCCGCTCACCGAGGCCGCCGCCGGCGCCGTTGAAGGCGTTGACGATCTCTACGGGTATGCGCTCGGAGGCTAGCAGATTACCGCCGCTGGCAACGTTCTTGTCCGTAGCGTGGGCGTGTAGACCGAGCACGTTCGATCCCGAATACACTGCCGAGCCGCCCATTTTGTCAACCGCCAGGACCTGCCTGTACTCGATGTGGCTGCCCGTTTCACGAAGAATCGTCACGGCCTGTTCCGCACTTGCACCGTTGCCCAGAAGATCGAGCCCTCGAATGCCCAGAGTCGGATCGGTTACGTTCTGACTGGCCACGGCGCCCACTCGCGCGCGTGCGTATGCGCACCTCGCCGCAACCGCGGGCGACGAAGACGTCACAGCCACACCAAACATGCCGGTACGCTCACAGCGCGCGACGACAGAGAACGTCACCGTGCGGCCTCTTCGCGGTCCCTTCCCTGCTGCAAGAAGAACGAGGCGCCTTTCGGAAACTCCGGCGGGCGTAGCCGATATTCAGTGGCCCTTATGATGTTGGGATCGACACCGCGAACGATCAGCCCCTCGTGCGTATTCGGAACCGGATTGGGGCAGCACGGGAACGCATCCGCCGCGGAGTACACGGCAATGAACAATGTGCGCGGCTTATCGGACAGATTGGGCGCGGAGCCGTGCGCGACGCAGGTGTGCATCAGACAAACGGACCCCGCAGGGGCAAAACACTTCATCGCGGCGGCCTGCATACGTTGGGCTTCGGACGAATCAACGGCTCCGGTGAACACGCCTTGGTGCCACAGGCTGTGCAGCGGCCCTTTGTGCGATCCCGGCTCGACTTCCAAGGGCCCGTTCTCTTCCGTTACGTCATCGAGCATGAGCAGCGCGGTGACGAGGTCGGTATTGGAATGGGGGGTAAACGGAAAATCCTGGTGCCATTTTACCTCGGTTGCGGCGCCCGGCATCTTGGAATTGATCTTATTGTGATGGTGCTTCACGTTGGGTCCGATGAGGTCTGCCACCATATCGGTCATCCGGC
Organism: Gammaproteobacteria bacterium; assembly: GCA_024639325.1. GTDB lineage: Bacteria > Pseudomonadota > Gammaproteobacteria > Arenicellales > JAANXG01 > JAHEKE01. Next base: position 14,159 of record JAHEIO010000002.1, on the reverse strand, counting down.
TGTCAGACATGGCTTCGAAATATGCGCCGGACACATCAGCCGGGGCATTGACCCGGCGCAGGGCCGGCGCGTCCGGACCGCGCCCGGGCTCGAGGTCGAAGCGCGGACGCCCGTCGACGGCTTCACCGTAAGCCGCGTCGTGTTGGCGGCTCTCATCCACCCACGCCGCGAACTGCTCGCGCATAGCCGAGAGCAGTTTCGACGACACCGCGTCTTCCACCGTCAATACGCCGTCGCGCCAGAATCGTTCGATTTGGTCCCTGGGCAGGCTAGCCATAATTGTTATCCTCAGTGCGGAATCACGGCCGTGGCTTCGATTTCCACGACCCATTCGGGTCGTGCCAGTGCCGTTACCACCAGCCCCGTCGACACCGGATGCACGCCTTTCAGGTATTCACCCATGGTGCGGTATACATCCTCGCGATAGCGGATATCGGTTAGATAAACGACCAGGCGGCAGATGTGCGTCATGTCGGACCCGGCCTCCTCGAGAAGCATCCTGATGTTTCGCATTGCCTGGTGTGCCTGGGCGGCGGGATCCCCCGCACCCACGCTTTCATAGGTATTCAGATCCTGGCCAATTTGACCGCGCACGAACACCAAGGCACCCCGGGCAACCACGGCCTGCGCGAGGTCGTTGTCCAGGTTCTGTTCAGGATAGGTTTCTTTGGTGTTGAATGGCCGGATTCTATGGTGGACCATGGTTTCGAAGCTCCTGGACGTGATCAATGGTAAGCGGGATCGAAAAACGCACGACAGTGTTCGGCGAACACCTGCGCAGCGGGCGACAGCCCCACGTCCTTCCTGTAGGCTAGCACTACGCGGCTGCCGCCCACATCGCAGTCGAGCTTTACGGTGGACACGGCGCGTCCGTCGTAGGTCATGTTGGACGATGGTTTCGTTGCCAGCAGACTGAACCCCAATCCGTGGCCGACCAGCCCGCGCACCATCTCGAAAGAGCTCGATCTGAAGCGGATATTCGGTTCTACGCCCGCCGCCTCGAAAATCGAAAGAAAATACTCGCGGCTGCTGGGTGCGTCCAGGAGGACGAAGGGTTCGTCGACCAGATCGTGAACGGACAGCTTCGGCTTCGCGGCAAGCCCATGTTCCTGGGGCAGGAGAACATAGGGATGAATTTCTGTCATCAACTCGAGGGACAGGCCCGGACGCAAATCCAGATCATAGAGCAGCGCGATTTCCGTTTCTCCTTTGTGCAGTCCATCCTCGATATCCCTCTGGTTTCCTTCCTGCAGGCTCATTACGGTGAATGGCCGGTCCGCCATCATGCGCGCAATGAGTTCTGGAACCAGGTACGGTCCGAAAGTACGGAAACAGCCCAGGCGCAGCTCCTCAGCCTCGCCTGTCTTCACCTGCGCGGGCGGCGGATTGATGGCAACGGAGGTACCATAGGCGCGATTGGCGTAGATCAGCGGTGATCCACTCTCCGAAATAAATACATCGTCCACCGCGCCGAAGAACACCCAGTGCGTGCCGACCTGTTCACTGGTCAACAGGCGACAGTCGAATGCCACCAGCGGGTCGCTGGCGCGGGGCGCACCGGTGGTGCCGGCGACCCAGGTGGTACAGGAAAACTTGTCTTCACCCTCGGTTTCCATGCGCCCGGCAAAGGTATCCGAAATTCGGGACTGGTCGTCGCGCAGCACGTTGACACAGAACACCCGATTGCCAAGAATCGCCGCCGCCGCGGGGCTCTTGTGATGGACGCACACCAGCAGCGAGGGTCCTGGTGCATCCGCGGACACGGATGCCATTGCCGACACCGTCACGCCCGCGCGCCCGGACGGCCCATCCGTGGTCACCACGTTGACGGTACAGGCGGCAAAGCTCATACCGTCGAAAAACCGCTGCTTTAGCTCCGCTTCTTTTTCAATACGCATGGTTCGAGCTGAATCACGCCGATGTCAAATCATGGGGCATCATCGGTTGATTGCTGGCAAACCAATTGGTGATGGTGCTGTCCTGATCGCCGCCGGGTTTCTCCGAGAGCACCTGATCCGAAAGACCGGCTGCCTTGTGGACGAAGCGTAGAGGCCCGTCCCAGTAGAAATTGCGGAACACCGCGCCCAGATGCGCAAATGGCGGCGATTGCGCAAACAGCTGGAAAGTCAGCCGGTGCCCGGCATAGTCGGAGTTCAGCAGGTCGCGGGCGAAAGCGAGCAGCTTGCGGCGGTCGTCAGAAACCCATTGCTCGTTGATCGTGTAATATTTTTTCAGCCATTTCCCTGCTTCCGGATCACTGAACGCCGCGGCATCAGGGGTGACGCAAATCTGGCCGCCGCAGAGTTCCCGTGCAATATGCATCATTGGCGCAAGATTCGAACAGGCGTGTACACGGCCCGTGTAGAGCTGCGACTGGTTTGGCATGAGCAACCCGCCTGGGCTCTTTTCCGCAAGCGCGATCGCGGCTGTCAGGTGGGCGTTGATGCCCTCCCGGTACACCGCCAGCTGGGCCAGTTTCTCCTGCACCGCCGGCTGTTTTTCGAGCCCGGTCTGTCGCGCGTTGAACAGCGCCGCGCCGATCATCATATCGGCGAACTTGAGTATGCGCTGAACGAAGGCGTAAGCCGAATATCGGTGCAGGGTGGCGCGGATGAACGTCGCGGCCCGAGTGTGACGGTAGAACAGCACGTTTTCCCACGGTATCAGTACGTTGTCGAATATGACCAGGGCGTCGACTTCGTCGAAGCGGTTCGACAACGGATAATCCTCGATCGGCGCACGGCCCGCGAAACCGGTCCGGCATATCATTTTGATGCCCGCAGAGCCAAGGTCGCAGATGAACCCCACCGCGTAGTCCGACAGCGCGTCCGACCCCCAGTTGGCGATGGTGGGTTTGGTGAAGGCCTGGTTGGCATAGGGCGCAGCCGTTTCGTACTTGGCCCCTCTGACCACGATTCCCGCATCGGTCTCCTTGACGACGTGGAGGAGGAAATCCGGATCCTGCTCCTGGGGCGGCTTCGATCGATCACCCTTGGGGTCCGTATTCGCCGACACGTGAAACGGATCTTCCACGATCACCTTTTCGATATGCCGTTTGATGTTTTCCGAGAACTGGGAATCGACTTCATTGAGCACGTCCTGACCGTCGAAGAGTGACCACATCTCGCCCACCGTTTCGTCGCCCACCCGGGTGATCACGCCCCTCGCGTCCTCGAATACGGCGTCAGTGGCGCGGCGCTTCTTCCACCAGTCCTCCTGCGTATAGGGCAGCTTGAGACCCATAGCGAAACGACCTCCGTTATCTTCGTAGGTCATCAAGTCCGCGGTAGCAGGATCATGGGCCATGTCGTAGATCCGCGCACGGATGTCGACCAGGGGCTTGAACATCGGATGAGACGGCACGTCTTTGACCTTTTCACCGTTGACGTAGACTTCACGACCGTCCCGAATGGATTCGATGTATTGTTCACCGGTTCTTATCATGGCTTGACTCCTGTTTGGTACGCATCAAAAAACAATCCTATGCACCGCGCTTGCTTCCGTAAATTATATCTTTTCACAGCATAGATTCGAATTTTTCGAACCCAGTATCCTAAACTCGGCAGAGCCAAGTACAAGATCTAATCCTCCATAGGCTAGTGTACCCCGTGGTAAATTCTGTGACATTCAGCGAAGCGACAAGCATCCGAATTCAAGGCGCATTCGCGAAGCACTGGCGAGCTAATGGCCGCGGATGCAACGCCGAAGGCGGGTGTTTGTCGATTCGCCCTGCGGGAGCCCCCCAAAAACCACGGCTAATGCGTTGCACCTCTGGTCAATATCTGGATATTGCCTGCGAGGCGCGCCTTGTCCCCGTGTTTTTGGGGGGCTCTGAATGTCACAGAATTTACCACGGGGTACACTAGCGTTCATCGCGGTAATCCCGGGCCTGCATCCACCAGTAGCCAAGTTGTACCCCCACCCGTCCGATCGGTCCGCCGGACCATACCGGGCCGTAGGGTGTGAATCGACGCCATCGTTTATCCCCTTCCACAATTGCGGAGGCGATCAGACAGCCTGCCATGGCGGTCGTGTTCAGGCCGTGCCCCCCGAAGCCGGTTGCCATCCAGACACCCGGTTCGAGTTCACCAATGAGCGGCATCTTGTGAATGCAGTAGGCCATGAGACCGGACCAGGCGTATTCGATATCGATTGGACTCAACTGTGGGTAGACCCCTGCGATCGTCCTTTTCATGACGCTGACAAGCCGACGGGGCGGGGACCGACGGGTGCTTATCTTCCCGCCCCATAATAACCGGGACCGATCCACCATGCGATAGTAGTCCCCCGCCCTGCGCGTATCCGCAATGGCGGCGGAAGTCCGGATGATCTCTTCCAGGCCGCCCTCGACGGGGCCGCTGACCACCACGTGAGTGGATACCGGCAGGATCGAACGAGACAAAGCGGACGACAGGCCCCGGGCGGCTCCGGTGCACAGTACGACATTCCTTGAAAACACCATGCCGCCCGGCGTAACGAGGACAAAGCCCGGGGTCGATTTTTCAATACTCAAACCACGGCTGTTTTCGAAAATCACGCCTCCCTTGCGTTCTATCTCGCAGGCCAGCGCCAGCGCGTAGTTGAGCGGGTGGATATGGAATGCATCGGGGTCGTACACCGCGCCGAAATAACGTTCGGTACGCAATGCTTCACGAATTTTCCCGGCCGGCCAGAATTCGAGATCGTGGCCGACTTCGTCTTGCAGGAGCTGGACATAGCGTCGGCATCGATCCTCATCCGCGTATCGCTGCACCGAGAGGAATCCTTTGCCGGCCTGTACCTTCGGGTCCAGCACCTCGACCTGTTCCCTGACGTATTCGACGCCCGCGCGGGACAGGACATAAAGTGCCCTCGCGTGCTCAAGGCCAACCCGTTGGATCACCCGGGGAATGTCTTCCGCGAACCCTGCGGTGACGAATCCCCCGTTTCTGCCAGATGCGCCCGAGGCGATGGTTTCGGCCTCGACCAGCACTACCGACTTGCCGTGGCGGGAAAGCTCCAGCGCGGTGGTAAGTCCCGCCAGGCCCGCGCCCACGACGCAGACTTCGGCTTTTTGTGAACCGGCAAGCCGGGGCCTTGGTGAATGTGAATTTGCCGTGGCGCCATACCACGTCCCGGACCGTGGCGGCTTCAGTTTGATTCCCGGCACTCGACTCCGGCGCCACTGACGATGTCGAATATTTCCGGCCTATGCCTGTGGATTTCCTCCCTGCTCAATCCCTCCAGAGAATAAGGAAATTTGATCCATTGGTATGTCTCGTGCAGGAAGTAGTCGGGAATTCGACCGGTCTCATTCCGTCCCGGTTTGTAGTAGGGTACCGCAACCCTGATATCCGCAGGCGCATTCAATCGCGCCTTGTCGTGGAGGTACTCGATCACCGCCTCAATGGTATGCCCGGTATCGAATACGTCGTCCACGATCAACAGGCGATCTTCGTTTCTGATCCGTTTAATCAGGTAGTTCATACCGTGAATACGGATGGAGCTTCTGCGGTCATCGATACCGCCGCCGTAAGACGAAGTCCTGATGGCAATGTGATCGGTATCGATGCCGAAATAGGCAAGCAGCTCCTGAACCGTAATTCCTATCGGCGTGCCGCCACGCCAGATGGCGACGATGGTACTGGGCCGGAATCCGCTCTTGATAACGCGTGATCCCAGTGTGAACGAATCCTCCAGTAGACCCTGGGCGGTCAGGTAAAGTTTTTCCGCCATGTCGCTGCCCCTCGTATCATTTCGGTTCCCTGATGATATACAGGTGCTGTGATAGTATCCATCGGGTGTCAGCCCGGCGGATAGATCAAAAACTGTTCATCGAGGAACAGGAACTGCTGCTCGACGGCTATCGCCTCGGGGTCAAAATATTCAACAGCGGGTTTCGACCCGATTTCATAGTCGGAATATGGCGAGGCGGCAGCGCTGTCGGAATAGTGGTTCAGGAATGCCTGCAATACCTAGGAGTCGATACCGATCATATCTCCATTCGCACCTCATACCGTGGCAAGTCGACGTATCAGGAGATAATAGATCATGCCGAATCAATCCGCGTACACGGCGCTCAGTACCTCTATGAAACAATGAATGCCGGGGACGGGCTCCTCATCGTGGACGACGTGTACAGCAGCGGCCTGAGCATAAAGGCGGTGACCGATCGCCTCAGCGGAAAAATGCGAAGAAACATGCCCAGCGAGGTACGAATTGCCGTTCCCTGGTATAAACCGGGCAGAAACCGCACCGGCCGCATTCCCGATTACTACCTGCACGAGACCGATCATTGGCTGGTGCTCCCTTATGAATTGAACAGCCTTACGCTGGAAGAGATTTACGAAAACAAGACCGGGTTGGCGCCGATATTCGATGAATTGAAGGCGTATCTCCCCAAAACTTGACTAACCCGCATCCCGCGCCAGGCCGCCGTCGGCAGATGACGTACCCGCTGATCTACAGTATTCTTCAGCCCTAACTTCGCATCCATAGCCGCCTGGTGAAAAAAACGGGCTAAGGAACCATTCATGAATCTGGAACGTGTGACCTTCGGGTTCTTCATTCTCCTCGCGCTGACGCTGAATTTCGTGTTCGTGGTCGGCGACATCGATAACTATCGACACCATAGCGTTTGGATCCTCACGATAGCGATCCTGGTCAATCTGATCGCAACCGGTTTGAAGCTGGGCGACCGCACGCAGGTCGGTGCACTTTTACTGGCCGCGAGCCTGGTCGCCGACCTGCTGCTGATATCCGCAAGAATCGTCTGGATTGTGACCAATCCCGAGGGTGGACCGGGGCCGAGTGCCGAAGACATGGTAACCATCGTCTCGCTGGGCATAGGGGCACTGGTCGCTAATATCGTTTCCGCGGTAATTCTTATCGGGGACACTTTGATGTCACGGCGTTAAGGCGAGTCATGGCCGCATCCGAACTCGATCGCGTCACAATGGTCGTCCTGCGCTATATGCGCAGGCCATTCTTCGCCCTGGTCCTGGTCTACGCTATCGGAATTATCGGCATGGCGCTCATCCCGGGCCGGGATGCCGACGGCAACGTTGAATACATGAGCCTGTTTCACGCGTTTTATTTCTTTACCTACACGGCGACGACCACGGGCTTCGGCGAGATACCGGGCGCCTTTACCGACGAACAAAGATTGTGGGCGATATTCTGCCTTTATACCGGCGTTATCGCTTGGTTCTATGCGATCGGGTCAACAATCCGCCTGCTGCAGAATCCACACTTCACGCACGTCCTGAACGAACGTAATTTCGCCAGTACGGTGAAGCGCATCTCGGAACCGTTTTTTATTATATGCGGATTCGGCGATACCGGAAGTTTGCTGGCAAGAGGACTGAGTGACCACAACTTTGCCGGTGTCGTGGTCGACGCCGATCCCGAGCGTATCAAGGCGCTGGCGTTGCGTGACTATACGGTGAAAATGCCTGGATTGTGTGCCGATGCCAGCGTGCCCCAGTATCTCGTTGACGCGGGGGTAACACACCCCAACTGTCGGGCGGTCGTGGTCCTCAACAGCGATGAAGATACAAATCTGCAAATCGCGGTGATGGCGAAATACCTTAATCCCGACATACGGGTCGTGTGCCGTTCGACATCCCTTCGCCATGAAGAACATCTCAGGGAGCTCAAAGGCGTTACCGTCATCGATCCGTTCGAGATATTCGGGCAGCTACTGAGTATGGCGATAACGACACCCAAGCTGCACAATCTCAATAGCTGGCTGGTCAGGGCGCACGGTGTGAAGCTGGGCCAGGCGCTGCAGGTGCCCAAGGGCGACTGGATTTTGTGCGGTTACGGCCGGATGGGACAGTGGTTCCGCAAGTACATGGCCAATCACGGCATTTATCCAAGCATCATCGATCCAAACGTGGATCTGAACGAACACATTGGGTCCGAAATGATAATTCAGGCTTACGCTGATCGCAAAACACTGCAAGAGGCCGGCATCGAGGAAGTCGCCGGCGTCGTCGCCGGCACCGACAATGATTCGAACAATTTAGGAATCCTGCTGAACACAGAGGCATTGAACCAAAAAGCGTTTACCATTGTCCGTCAGAACAATCACGACAATCAGATCGTGTTCGACGCCGCGAACGTCGACTTGGTTCTGCAGTCAAGTCTGACTACGGCCCGTAGAATTCTCAAGTTCCTTATATCGCCGCTGATCCAGACCCTCATCGACTACTTGAACGACCAGGATCAGAGACTGACGGACGATCTGATTCAGAGGTTGCAGAACACGGTCGGAGACCAGATTCCACACCTGTGGCGGGTCAACCTGTGCAAGCGTGAAGCTGCCGCGGCAACAGAACTACTGAACGATGGCATTCCAGCGACGCTCTTGGATCTGACGAGAAACCCTTTGGATCGCCAGCGTACTTTGGACTGCGTCCCACTCATGATGCAGCGTGAAGGAGAATGCATCATGCTTCCCTCTGATTGGCAGAGAATCCAGCTTGGAGACGAGATCGTGTACTGCGGAACCGAGCGCAGCGAACAGCTGCTGCTGGCGACTTTGAACAACCCGTACACACTGAAGTTTCTGGTATCGGGTATCGATCCGCCGCGGGGATACTTTTTCAATTGGCTCGATCAACGGCTGAACCGTTCCAAATCCGCCGCCGCCGTGGAGAGCTGAAAAGAAGCATCGCGGGGACCCGGGGGCAATCGTGGCAAGGGCGCCTCTCCTACTCTACATACAATACCGGCCCCCGAGGTCAAATATGCAGGTTAGACGCTGGTTCGAGTGTTCATGGCCTCGATCATGCCGTCCCAGACCGGCACCAGATCCATCAGCGAATCCCAGAACTCCTGGTCACGCCGAGCGTTGAATTTTTCGAGAGCTATACCCTGCTGTTCTACCCAGGTGAAATAGCCAAGATTGAACATCCTTTCGCGATCGATGCGAGTAGTCTCTAGAGTCTGGTCGGCGGCGGCGCCAAGGAGGTACCGACCGAAGACCTCCGCCGCACAAAGCTCATTGAAATCGGTTCGGAATAGTCTCTTTCGAGATTTTTCGAGTTCGGTAACGTAAAGCTCCGCGCCGTCGGTGGCGACGGTAATAATCACGTCCGACCGACCCAGGTTCATGTACTTGGCATACTTGATAGCGCCAATCACGTTGGCAATTGAAGATAGCCCCAGACCCGCCAATCCGCAAATTGTCTCCTGGCCGATCCCCGTCCGACCGGACAGATAACGACGTCCTTCCCCGGAATTGAATAGCAGGTTCAGGGAGTCCGTCGCCGCATCCGATACGCCGACGACAAAATCAGTGTTCATGACATTGTGTATGAGCGGCACGTGCTTGTCGCCAATACCCTGGATATTGTGCTCACCGTAACCATTCTTCAGCAGGGTCGGACATTCCATGGCCTCGACGACGCAGACGTCGGCACCGAGCGAAGATTTCAAATAATCCCCTGCGGCCAGGGTCCCGGCTGAACCGGAGGCCGACACAAGCGCTCGCAATGACAGCCGTTCATCGGCATCGACGAATCGAAACACTTTTTCAAGCGCCGGCCCCGTAACCGCCCGGTGGATGACGTAGTTGCCGAATTCGCTGAACTGGTTGAGAATTACATTGGCCGGGTCTTTCGCCAGTTCGTGACAGGCGTCGTAGATCTCCTTGACATTGCTCTCGGTTCCGAAGGTACGAACGATGTCGCCGGAGTTGGTCACCCAGTCCCGCAGCCAGCAAAAGCGTTCCTCACTCATTCCCTCGGGCAGCACCGCGATGCTACGGCACCCAAGAATGCGTGATATGGCGACACCGCCGCGGCAATAATTTCCCGTTGAAGGCCAAACGGCCCGGTGACGCGTCGGATCGAACCGGCCGGTCAACAGCCGGGGCACCAAGCAGCCGTAGGCGGCGAGCACCTTGTGCGCACGGATCATGGGAAAGCGGTTTCCCAGCACAACGATTATCCTGGCATCGACTCCGGTCAGCTCGCTGGGTAGCTCGATATGCTCTGGCACGGAGACGAAACCGCGACGGGACGCGTCGTTGTGCCAGTGCACACGAAACAGGTTGCGCGGATCGGGTGCGTCGGGATCGACATCAACGAGTACGCCCAAGACATCGTCCGGTATGGTCGTCGGGTCCGCCAACTGGGAAATGTTCGGCAACCGGATGCTGGAAGCGCTGAGGCGCTCAACGGTCCGCTCGAAAGCCGCGCCGTCGACGATCTCGCGTTCGAGTTCTGTTGTCATGAATCATATTCTCCGAAATATTTCGTTAGCCGGGCACGACACCGTCATCATCGGCCCGAGCGGCCGTCTACACGAATTTCAACACCCGTTTCTCGGCAAGCCCGAAAATATCATTGTTCGTATTGCGAAGATCCTTCGCGTAACACCGGTTCCTGACAACCTATATGGTGTGGTCCAGTGCTCGGTAGTTGGTTGCCGCACTGATATGGTTCACAGAGACGTTCGAAGAATCATCGAGATCGGCGAATGATGCGTCGCCGCACCGACAACGAACTCTCGAGGACCGGTCCGCGTCTCGGACGCCACACAATGGCAAGTGTTGGCAGTCGCAGCTGCGAACGATGCAACCAGGGTGGGTTTTATATTCCGCCTACTGAGGGTAAACGGCCATCCGATCTGCGAGGCGGTGCGTAAATTTTATCGCACCGCACCAAGCCGGACAAGCGGATTCTACTTTGTGGGTTATTTCAAAATACCGCGGCGAACGAATGATTGTTCGCGACTATAGTGCGTGTTGTGTCTATTACAAACCCCATGCCTTGTTGATGCCTGGACTGTGAGCTACATCGCGCAGGGCGGATATGCGCTTTTCTTCCTCCAGTGCATAGCGCTTCAAATCTCGAACCGCTTTCCTTAGACCACGTGACATGCGCAGTTTACGTGGAGAATTATCGGTCGCGTTTGATAGTCTATGCATACGGATCCTCCAAGTGGGTATTTTGTATTCGTCATATAGTTGTAGCAGCCTATGTAATTTGTTTTTAGGTCGCACATCAGGATTAATGCACCATTGATCCGACCGTTCGCTAGTAGATAGAAGGTTTTATTGAGGAGGCCAACTTGGCATGGCTGTTATTCGAGCTGTCTTTTGCTCAAATTTTCGATAAGGCAAGAAGCTGGTATTCGAAAGGTGCGTAAACGTTTCCACCTCTTCTCCGCTCACTGGCCGAGCTTGAACATCATGTGCAGCATGCCGTTGCGGGACGGAATGTTTTCGGCACGCCCCGATCATACTTCCGACCACAAGTCTTTGCCCAACTTCACTCCGGTTTCAATTCCTTTATACCTTCCCGTTTCGGTCTTGATTTCTTTGTATCCAAGTGTCTGGTAAAATTTTCTCGCGCTCGTGTTATTAAGTCTTGCCTCCAAATAAATTACGCCGATTCCGGCTATCAAAGCAGTTTTTTCTATCCATTTCATAAGCGCTGTACCCACTCCTTTCCGGCGGCTCTCTTTATTGACCGCGAGAAGAACTATGTGAGCCTCATCGGCTTTATAATTAACTATGCCAAACCCAATCACGCGACTGGAATCTTGAGCCACGGCAACATTGGCATCTTTGTCTCTTACATTTTTTGCGACGCGTTTTTCCGTCCAACTCCAACCCAGGCCGACTTCAATGTAATTCTTGGACATCTCGGCGATCTGCCGAGCATCCCGCTCAGACGCCAATCGTATCTCATAGTTACCGTTCAATTTCACCTCAATAAATTCGAGCCCGAGAGGACGGACCAAAGAGACTTACGAACGCTGCGCGTGGATCAATGTTACCAGCCGTCGGCCGCCCGAAAGCCGATCCTAAAGTGTAATACACCACGTCAGTTCATGTAATACAGATTCCTGGTATTCCATGTAGGACGGTCCAGTTCCCGGTAACCGACCGCCTCACTGATATGTTTCACAGCGATGCTCGAAGCGTCATCGAGACCTGGGATCGTGCGCCACCCTGATGACGCGATGCTAGCCCGCATTTCCCACCAGGCGGCTTTTACTTCTTGCTAAGGACTTACCATGCTGGTGCACGCCGTCGTAAATCTGTGACATTCAGAGCCCCCAAAAACACGGGGACAAGGCGCGCCTCGCAGGCAATATCCAGATATTCGCCAGAGGTGCAACGCAGTAGCCGTGTGTCTTGGGGGACTCCCGCAGGGTGAATCGACAAACACCCGCCTTGGGCTTCATTCGATCCATAGCTACGGCTATGCATCTCACTCCAGCCGGGCGGCGATGACGCGCCGTCGACCCGTGTGGGGTGGGGAACTGGGAGAGAAACAAGAAAAACCGCTTCGCCAATCCTCTGCATTTATTGAAAGAATTTTTCGATTGCCGCACCTTTCCGGGTGAACGGAGCTTGCCGCCGCCCAAGATTTTGCCAAAAATAGCAATTCGCCATGCTCAGGATCACGGAATTTATAGAAATTGACTGAACTTCAGATTGCATTGATATTTATCGGGCTCGCCGTGGCAGCCCTGATCGTCGTGCCCCGGCTCATCATGCTACGGACGATTCCCAAGGTCATCGCGATCTTTCGAGAAACAGGCGCGGTCGGTGTCGATAACGCCCGTTCCCACGAAGAGCTAGGGCTCGCGCCCAAGGGGGTGTTGGATCGGATGCTGCGTACACGGGACCACAAGCCACGTGCGCTCGAACTGCTCATCGGCGCAGATATCGTCCAGATCGATTCCGTCGGTAAGCTCTATCTGTCGGAGGCGACGCTCGCAAAGACGCGATGGTCCCACCTCTGAGCCAATGCGTGCCGATCAACGAACCTATACCGAGAATCTCTACCAGCTTCTGGCTGTCCTTGCTGGATCGACGCCAGGCCTCCGTACAGATAACCTCAAACCCACCCGCAGTCCGTAGCTGAGATACTACATAAGCTCGACCACACGGGCGCTGTATCCGTTTTGGGTCGATAGTGAGCACTCAGTTTAAAAACGCAAATGGCATCGAGTATTGACCTGGCGTTACCTATCGGCTGGCCGGTTGCCATTCATCATTATTCACCCGCAAGTGAAAACAACAGGTTATGCTTTAACGCTGACCTTCGTCGCACACCCCTCCAAGCGGCTTGAGATCGCCGGGCCGACCGTCGTATATTGTTTACTGCGGCAGGTTCTGCCTGATCAGCGCCCAGTCGACATCCCGGCTTCCCGGCGCGTGGTCGCACGGGCGGATCAACAGCATGTCGTCCCGGCCCTTCACGGGCGTCACGCGTCCGATCCGGGCGACCGCTTCGGCAACGGTAAAATCGCGATACGGGCGAAGCGTGGTCATCACAGCAGCGAGATCGGCTTTGAATTCTTCGCTGCCGGTTTCCATCAATGCGGCGTCGATACTTTCCGAACGCATCTGGTAGTCGGTCGCCAAGGATATCCGCAATAAAACATCGGACGACGGCGACATGGTCCTGAGCAAAGGTTTGAACGTTCTTTTCACCGGACGTGCCGAACAATCGATGGAGTGGTTCGATCGCGTGCTCGAGATCCACAACGAGACGCCGCATACCGTCGATATTGCCAAGATGTGGAAGGCGCTCGCCTATTTCGCCAGGGCGGATTACGGCAGCGCTTTGTCGCAACTCAAGGACATAGGCAGTCTACGCTACGTACGGTCCCGCATCGGCGCAGCCAGTTTTGCACAGCTTGGCCAAGGCGATAAATAACGAACAGCCGCCGAGGCAGCCGTCTCCGCGCGGCCTGGTCTGCGAGTCGCCAATATTGGACTATGTCAATTTTTGACAGGATCCGGAGATCCGCACGCGGCTCTCAGAAGCGCTCGAGCACAGGCAATCACACTCTTGAGAAAACGAAACTGTCCTGTGTATGCCGCCGTCAGGCAGATAAACGATGGAGCCGCATAGCTGCCGTTCAAATCACCCATCAAAGACCCTGTGTAACGCCTGAATTTGGCCGAAATAAGTCATACGAATTAGCAGGGTTCGTTATAAATCAGAGGGGAATTCCTACTTCGACTTTGCCGCGAAAAGCTTCCCCTCATTGCTTCTCTATAGGCAGAGAGTGCCAGTTAGGCAACACAGGGAGCTGTTCCGAGCGCGGATCACAGGAGTCTGGATTTATCCTTGTGGCCAGACCATTTCGGCAGCTGATCGACGATATCCATCACCCGCGTGCCGTAGAAGATGTGACAGCTCGGC
>JAHEIO010000247.1 GCA_024639325.1 Gammaproteobacteria bacterium | reverse complement strand
ACCCGGTCTTTATCTCCCGTGTAAGGAAAAGCCATGTGCTTGACGTGGGAAGGGAACACCACCAGCACGCCGTTTTCCGGGTAGGAATCCCAACTCATGCTCTCGTTCAGATAGATGTTGCCGAACTCGCAGTGGCCGCCGGCGACGGCCTCCATGTGATGGCCGTAAAATCGGGTGATGCCGTTCAGTAGCCCGTCCTTTCGGTCGTCGGCCGACCGGCTGCAGCCGTCGGTTTGAACGTAATACACCCCGGACCAGGAACAATTGCCGTGGATATGGGTCTCGTGAAATCCCCCGGCATTCGACATCTGGAACCAGATTCCCGTGACCTCGACGTCGATGTTCTGGGCCCGCCCCCAGAACGGTCCGTTCACCTCGCTGGCCACCTCGAACACGTTGTCCATGATGAACTTGATCAGTTTACCCAAGGCGGGATCGTCCTTGTACTCCTCGTACAGGTTGTCCCGGCTGGCATACACCGGTGCCGGTGTTTTTTCGTTCTTTCGCCTGTGCTGGTAAAACAGTTCCAGCAGTTCGCGGTTCACTTTCTGGTGCTGTCCGAATTTCTTGATCAGTACGGGCGTAGGCCAGAGGTACTGGATATTCGGGTTGCGCGGGGGATTGGGCATAGCCGTGTAACGGGTGATTGGAAATTTGCGGTGCGGTACTGAGAGTCTATCCCTAGCCACGTTATAATGAAACTCTCAATTGAGAAACCTATATGTTCGGATCGATTCCTCAGAATGTGAATATTCAGCTATTTGGCGCGTTGATGATCTTGTTTGGCTGTGCGGGTTGCACCACCAGCGGCGACATGGCTTACAAGTATCAGGACAACGCGGAGACCTGCGTAAAGTTGGGCCGTGAAATCGCGAAACAAACCGGTGATTCCGATTACAGAAGGTCCCTCAACCAGCGGTACTACCAGAACTGTGTCGGTAAGTAGCGGTTTGTCCGGTTCGATATCGAACCGCGGTCTCCGGGCGACACTGCTGGTTTTTCTGTGCTGCCTGCTGTTGCCGGGGGGCGCCCGCGCTGAGGACCGTAAACACTCGATCCTGATAGACCATATCAATCAGAAATGGACGGGAGACCTGGACGGGATGGTCAGGGACCGCGTCATCAGGGTGCTCGTCGTTTACAACAAGACACAGTATTTTCTCAACGGTGCCGACCAGCACGGTATCACCTACGATCTGATGACCGAGTTCGAGAAGTACGTCAACAAGAAAACGGATTCAGACGGAATACCGGTGAGGATCGTGTTCGTCCCCGTCACCAGGGATCGGATACTGCCAGCGCTCGTCGAGGGCTATGGAGACATCGCATCCGCGAACCTGACCATCACCGCCGAGCGCTCCCGGACCGTCGATTTCTCGGATCCGTTTATCGACGATGTAAAAGAATTGCTGGTTACCGGCCCCGCCGCGGAAGGGGTCAATACGCTGGAGGACTTGTCGGGAAAGCTCATCTATGTGCGCCCCTCCAGCAGTTACTTCGAGAGCCTCGAGCGTCTGAACCGGGAGTTAGAGAAAACGGGAAAAGAGCCGGTGGAGATCGTCGAGGCCGACGAGAACCTCGAAGACTCGGATTTGATCGAGATGGTGAACGCCGGAGTCATCGGGATGATCATCGTTGACAGTCACAAGGCGCAATTTTGGCAAGACATATTCACCGATATCGAAGTCCACGAAGATATTGCCGTCAACAGCGGAGGCAGGATCGCCTGGGCGTTTCGGAAAGGCAGCCCCAAACTGAGGGCGCTGGCAAACGCCTTCGTCAACAACAGCAAGAAGGGAACCATGCTGGGAAACGTTCTGTACAAGCGCTATCTGAAGGAAAACAAATGGGTCCGGAACGCGATGGCGGAACAGGAGATGGAACGGCTCGACGAAGCAATCGGCTATTTCCAGAATTATGCCGACGCGTATTCTTTCGACTGGCTGATGCTGGCCGCGCTGGGTTATCAGGAATCCGGGCTCGATCAGTCTCAGCGCAGCCCGGTCGGCGCAATAGGCGTCATGCAGATGCTTCCTTCGACGGCGAGGGATCCCAATGTCGGGATAAAGGACATCCACGTCATGGAAAACAATATCCATGCCGGGACCAAGTATCTGAGGTTTCTGAAGGACCGGTATTTCAGTGGTGACGACATAGACGATCTCAATAAGACATTGTTTGCGTTTGCTTCCTACAACGCGGGCCCGGCTCGCATCAACGGGCTGCGCGATGAAGCCGGGAAAAAGAACCTGGACCCGAATGTCTGGTTCGACAACGTCGAGGTAGTCGCCGCCCGTCGTATCGGCGCGGAAACCGTCAACTACGTGAGCAACATCTACAAGTACTACGTCGTGTACAGACTATACTCCGAACAGCTGGATGAAAGAGCCAGCCGGGGCATCGAAAACTAGGGAACTATGATATTCAAAAGCCTATTGCCGGCGGCATTGATTACAGCAATTACAGCTTTTCATCAAGGTTTGAGATTATGAAAAAGATACTGGGATTTGTGGTTGGCTGCTGCCTGCTGCCTGCATTGGTGATGGCAAAAGACGTGTGGCAGCCGGACGAGGCGATGGGAATTGTCCACGAGTTGCTGGAGTCATTGAACCTCATCGTGGAGATGTCCGATGAGGAGCAGATGCAGCCGGACGCGGTGCAAAGCAAGAATGCGCACGCGGCGCTGGTAGACATCAGGTTTTTGATAGACGAATTGGAAAAAATGGATCTGGCGCTGGCGGCGGGTAGGGGCAGGGCGCAGACATTCGCCCAGTACAAAAAGATCTCGAACCTTCGTTACAGCGTCCGGGACTATGCACGGGATACGGAGATCCCGGAAGAAATACGCGTCGTCGCGGCTGCCGCGAGACGGCTGCTGCGCAAGCTGGACTTGATGTACATCTGACGCATCCGGAGTAGAAGCGATCGACAAGATCCACGCAATACTTCTGTCCATCGCGCTGTCCGCTCCGCTGCCCGCACACGCGGCGGAGTTCGAGCCGGATATCCAGTCTTTCCTGTCGGCGCAGACTTTCCCCGCAAAATGGCTGCGCAGCGACGATCATGTGGTCGATAACGACGTCATCAACCATAGATTCATGAACCACTACCGCGTGGGATCCCGCTTCGGCGTGTTTCAGGCCATTGGAAACGACGAGCTGTTTGTCCGTATTCGCGAGATCGAAGCGCTGGAAACGCTCAAGGATATGAGCAAGAGCCGGTTGTTCGTGGATTCGGCGAGTGACGCGGTAACCGATACCGTCGAGAACGTTGGTGACGCCGTGGATGATCCCTCGGCTGCGGCGCAGGATCTGGGCAGCGGATTTTCAAGACTGCTCAAGCGCCTGGGAAGGATGAGCAGGAACGCCTACGAGAAGGGCAGATCGATGATCAGCAAGAACTACGAAACCA
>JAHEIO010000246.1 GCA_024639325.1 Gammaproteobacteria bacterium | reverse complement strand
ATGCGGGCTAGATAGTTTTTCCATCTGCCGACGCCAGAAACTGAAACCTGGTACTCAACAGCGCAAGGGAGAAAATGCTGGCGATCAGGATGCCCTCGACAAGGCCCATCACACCGTGATCGAGTTCGAACGCCAGCCACCAGCTTAGCGGAATCATGATGGCTATGTAGGACACGGCATGGGCGAGTGCGGGCACCCACGCGTCGCCACGACCGCGCAGGGCGCTGAGAACTACGATCTGCCCACCGTCAGCGATCATGATGTATGCGGTAAACGCGATAACGGGCGCGACAAGCGCTATTAACTCGATGTCCCCGGTGTACAAGGCGGCCAGGGTCTCGGACATTGCGAGCAAGGACAGCCCGAGCAGGGTCATCAATATCGTGTTGACACCAAGTCCCGTCCACCCGGCCAGCGCAAGATCCCTGTGGTCAAGACGACCATGTGCCATGCTGACCCGTACAGCGGTAGCCGTGGCGATGCCAAGCGCCACCATGAATATGAGTGACAGAAGGTTCAATGCAATTGAATAAGCGCCGAGCGCGTAAGTTCCCAGCCAGCCGGCAAAAGTCGTCAGGGTGGCGAATGCCGCTGATTCGAGTGCGCCGCTGGCGCCGCTGGCGTAGCCCAGCTGCCTCTGCTGTTGCCAATTCCGCCAGCGCGTAATTTGTCTGGTCCTAATGCCGTAGTCGCCATGATCGTGCATTCTCCAGATGTAGACGAAAAGCATGATCGCCAGCCCGAAACGGGAAATAGTGGTTGCCACCGCCGCGCCGGCGGCACCCATCTCCGATATTCCGAGATGGCCGTAGATCAGGATCCAGTTGAGCGCGATATTCACGACATTCATGCTGATCATGGCAACCATTCCGGGTAAAGGTCTCTTGATTGCTTCCAGGAAGAAACTGTTGGTGACGAATAGCAGGTTCGCGGGTAGGCCAAGACCGAGAAGAAACATTACTCTCCCACCCTCGGCGGCAAGTTTTGGTGTTTGTCCCGAAAGCAGCAGAAAAGATTCCCCCAGCGTGCACAACAGCGCCGCGGAGATACCGAGGAACAGCGCGTAAGGCAACGATCTCTGCCACACCGCACCACATTCCGTGAAACGTCCGGCTCCATAAGCGTTGGCTGTAGCCACCAGTGTCCCCATCATGAGGCCAACGGAAGTGACGATCACCACGACTACAGGAGCGAAACCCAAGCCCAGGTACGCCACTTCCTCGGTGCTGAAGCGCGCGACCATTATGGTATCCGCCAGCGCCATGGTGATGATACCGGTACGGGTCAATACCACGGGCCAGGCCAGGCGGACAAGCTCCGCTACGTGGTGGCGGATGCGAGAACGCCACCAATTCGGATCAGTTTGCTCCGGATCTTCCGTCGTGGAGTCTTTAGTCAATACTCTCCACGCGCTGCCGGACGGAAACAGCAATGGACCCGCCCTGGCTGCTGGGTGCACCCTGGCCGCCGGATACACCCTGACCTCCAAATCCCGCGTTGATCTGGACCTGTCCGGAGCCCGTGGAGGTGCTCGAATTGCATGCCGCCAGCAGGGAGGCGAGGAACAGCGCAATCCAAGGGTAGGGTCGCAGCCGTTTGTTGCATCGGGTCGTCATAGTCGAAACCTGAGTCAATAACTCGCATCCGGCATGGAGGACTTGCGCTGCTCCATGTAGGCGAGCAGGGCTTCGTCCGTTGCCGGATCCATCGGCGGCGGCTGATACTCGTTCAGCATCCGTTTCCATATCGCGTTGGCGCGCTGCGCCGCGTCGAGCGCCCCGTCGGCTTCCCACTGCTCGAAGCTGTTGTTGTCGGCGATGCCCGATCTGTAGAACGCGGTCTCGAAATTAGCCTGGGTATGAGCACAGCCCAGAAAGTGCTTGCCCGGGCCCACCTCTCGAAGGGCCGACATGGCCTGTCCGTTTTCGGACAGATCGATGCCCTGCAAAAAGCGCTGGATCATGCCTGCCTGGTCCGCATCCAAGATGAATTTTTCGTAACCCATGGCGAGTCCGCCCTCGAGCCAGCCGGCGGTGTGCAGCATGAAATTGACGCCGGCGAGCATCGCGGTTTGCAGGGTGTTCGCCGATTCGTAGGCGGCCTGGGCATCCGGTATCTTGGAGGCGCAGAGTCCTCCACCGCTGCGGAATGGCACGCCGAGCCTCCGGCTCAATGCCGCCATGACGTACATGAGCAGGGATGGTTCGGGTGTTCCGAATGTCGGCGCGCCGGACTGCATCGAGATAGAGCTCGAAAATGTCCCGAAAACCACCGGAGCCCCCGCCCGAACGAGCTGAACGTAAGCCATCCCGGCCAACGCTTCGGCGAGGATCTGGGCGCAGGTTCCAGCTATGGTGACCGGCGACATGGCGCCCGCCAGGATGAACGGCGAGATGACCGTTGCCTGGTTTGCCTCGGCGTATACTTTCGCCGCACCTAGCATGGTGTCGTCGAAAGTCATCGGGGAGTTGGCATTGATGAGGCTGGTGATGACGGTTTTTTCGCTGCCGGTCTCTGCATCCAGGAACTCGTCCCCAAACAGGATCTTCGCCATCTCCACCGTATCCCGGGCCCGCTCCGCCGCCGTGACGGATCCCATGAAGCACTTGTCGCTATAGCGCATATGGCTGTACACCATATCGAGGTGCCGCTTGTTGACCGGGACATCGACCGGTTCGCACACGGTCCCGCCGGAGTGGTGAAGCGCCGGCGACATGTAGGCCAGTTTGACGAAGTTCTGAAAATCCTCGAGCGACGCGTATCGCCGGCCCTCGTCCAGGTTTCGGATGAAGGGTGAGCCGTATGCCGGGACCAGTACGGTATTGTCTCCACCGATGACGACGCTTCGCTGCGGATTTCGTGCGTGTTGGGTAAACCGGCTGGGCGCGGATGCCTGGATGATGGATCGACACATGCCCCGCGGAAACCTGACGCGCTCACCGTCTATCTCGGCACCGGCGTCTTTCCATAGCGCCAGGGCATCCGCGTCATCCCTGAATTCGATGCCTATTTCTTCGAGGATAGTCTCCGCGTTCCCCTCTATGATGGACAGTCCTTCCTCATCCATCACCTCGTAAACCGGAACCTTGCGCTGGATGTAAGGCGCGGTAGCGGCCGAACCGGACTGCGAGCGGGAGCGGCGTCTGGCCTCGCGGCCGCCGCCGCGTCGTCTGCCGCTTTTTGTGTTTTCGTTCATGTCGGTAACTGTCCCAATGATCCTGAATATTCCAGATGGCATGGTGCAGGGCGGTCGCCCGGATTGCTGCCCGCCCAGCGACCCGCATTTTCTTGCCTGCGCCATGCGTGCAATACACGGGCAGGTGACGCATATTCATAATCTGCGGTCGCAATAATGACCCGTCGATACGTTGGCACAGGATACACTGCGCCGCGTCGAGGTTCACTAGTGTAC
>JAHEIO010000245.1 GCA_024639325.1 Gammaproteobacteria bacterium | reverse complement strand
GCTCAGAGCGCCATCGAAGCGCAGGACATCAAGCGCCACTTGATAGTCCAGGGAGCGGCGCTGTCGGGTCGGGTACTCGTAGATACGGTTGCTATCCAGTTCCAGCCCCAGGTTCACCATCAGTACGCGTGTGAATCCGGCTTTCAGCGGTTCTCCCCATTGATGCCCTTCCGAGGCCTTGAGCTTGGTCGCGCTCTCGCGACTGATGATTTGCCCACGGTCGAGGTATGGGGCCAACTCTACCGGGCCAACACCGACCGCAATGCCCTTCTCGAAACCGGGCAGCTGCGAGGGCGCGGCGGAATCCAGCAAATAGATATCGGGTGGTGGTGTCTTGGCGCACCCTGAACCGACTGCCAGCAGCAAAAACGCCAGAATTTGGGTGGGAGTAATTTTCATGTCACGTCTCCGAGCCACTATCGGCCCTTGATAAGCGCATCGGGATTCTGTTGCAGATACTCGGCGAGAATGCGTAGCGAGCGCGCTGCTCCGGCGCCCTCTTTGAGCAACAGATCGAGATCGTAGCGGGTGGCGGACTCGGTACCGGTTATTTCACTGATCGATTGGAAAGCCTTGTCGGCACTGCCCAGAGCACCTCGTGCTGACTGCGAAACCGGCGCTACCTGCGAGTTCAGATTGACGCTCAGTGTGCTGATGTCAGCCAGGGTCCCCTCGAGGCGACCGGCGAGTTCATCGATGCGGGTGCCAAGCCCTTTTGCCAGCACCGAGTAGTCCGCCAGCGTCCCATCGACCTGTTTGAGCACCGGTCCCGCATCCTCGATGAGTTTCTGGGTCTCGCCCAGGAGTTGGTTGGCGTTGCCGGCGAGGGCCTTTACCTGCGGGTCCGTGGACAATGTCCTGATGCCATCAAGGGCATCGGTGGCCGTGGTTATCAGCTTGTCCAGGTCTAATCCTTCCAACATATCTGCGAGTCGGTCACGCGTAGCCGGGATAGCGGGGATTTCTATCCGGTCGCGGTCCCATTCTCGGTTCAGGAAATTCGCCGGTGTGCCGGGTGCCTCGACCAGGGATACCTGGTACTGGCCGGTCACCATACTGACGCTGGTCAGCTGGGCCCGCAGACCCCTCTTTTCTATCACCGTTCTGTAGGCAGCGGCACGATTCTCTCCCAAACCACCTTCGACAACACGCAGCGTGTCGGGCCAGAGTTCGTAATAAATGGCCACTTCAGTACGGTGCTCGTCCCCATAAAAATTGAGCTCTATGTCAGTTACCTGTCCGACCTGCACGCCGCTGAAAGCCACGCTGGCACCCACCCGCAATCCTTGTACGGTGCCCGGAAAATAACTCACCATCGAATCCGCCGCTCGGAATAAACTCCCGGTGCTGAACGCGAGGATCGCGGCTACCGTCAGGATCAATGCACCCAGCACGAATCCACCGATGACCATGGGATTGGCTTTGCCGCTCATTTCTCGCCTCTCTTCAGGAAAGTTCTGACCTCTGCGATCTCGCTATGATCGCGAAGTTCGCGAGGATTGCCCGTAGTGAGCTGGGTCTTGGTCTTCGGATCTAGGAACACCGAGTCATCGGCTATGGTAAAAATGCTTGCCAGCTCATGGGTTACCACCACCATAGTTGTGCCCAGACTGTCGCGCAGCTCCAGGATCAGCTCATCCATCAATCGTGCACTGAGCGGATCCAGCCCCGCCGACGGCTCATCGAAGAACAGGACCTTCGGGTCGAGCGACATGGCCCGGGCAACCCCGACCCGCTTCTGCATACCCCCGCTGATCTCCGAAGGATAGAAGTCATCGAACCCGGTGAGGCCCACCAGGGCAAGTTTGTAGGAGGCGATCTCGGCGATTTGCACTGGGCTGAGCTCGGTGTACTGCTCCAAAGGCAGGGCGACGTTTTCTTTAAGGGTCATGGAACTCCACAGCGCACCACTCTGGTACATGACCCCGTAGTCGCGCATGGTCTGCGCGCGCGTGGCAGCATCCGCGTCCCAGAAGCTCATGCCCCGATACAGAATAAGCCCCGTTTTTGGTCTAAGCAGCCCGGTGACGCTGCGCATCACGGTACTCTTGCCGCAGCCGCTGCCGCCCATGATGATGAAGATGTCACCCTGCATGATGTCAAAGCAAAGACCGTGCTGGATAACAAAGTCGCCGTAAGCGAGTGTGACATCATCAAAGCGGATGATGGCGGATTGGACATCCGTCTGTTCCACTAGCTGATGATCCTTGTGCGCACCGTCTGGAACGGACTCTTGCCAGATTCCATTTGCGCTCCCAGACAGCGTGGCCTGCGGGGTGGGCACAATGGCAAATAGCCCCCGGCCGTTTTGCTCGCTGCAGTTGAGAGACGCTCCGGGTAGAAAGTAGTCATTTCAAAAGCCCAGTGCGTTGTAGACAACGGTGAGTACGGCGGCCGCAATGACGATGAAGACGATGGCTGTCACCACCGCGGAGGTGGTGGCCAGGCCCACCGACGAGGCACTGCGACCACACTGCATGCCACGCAGACAGCCTGAAACCGCCACGATAGCACCGTATACCATCGCGTTGATCAACCCCTGGGCCACGTGATTAAGGCCAATGGCGGCGCGCGTCTGCTGGAAATACTGCAACAGGGTGGTGTCTCCGACGAGCGTCCCGACCAGGGCGCCACCGAGGATACCCATCAGGTCTGCATAAACGCACAGCAGCGGGGTCATCAGCATCAACGCCACCATCCGTGGAAGCACCAGAAAGTCCATCGGGTCGATGGCCAGGGTTTTCAGTGCATCGATTTCTTCATTGACCTGCATGGTGCCAATCTGGGCAGCGAAGGCAGCACCCGTGCGCCCTGCTAAAACAATTGCGGTGATCAATGCGCCGATTTGCATCACCATGGCCAGCCCCACCAGGTCGGCAACGTAGATCTTGGCACCAAAGCGTGCAAGCTGTTGAATCCCAATAAACGCTAGGATCATCCCTACCAAGAAAGTCACTAGGCTGATAATGGGCAGCGCATC
Source organism: Gammaproteobacteria bacterium (assembly GCA_024639325.1). Classification (GTDB taxonomy): domain Bacteria; phylum Pseudomonadota; class Gammaproteobacteria; order Arenicellales; family JAANXG01; genus JAHEKE01. The sequence goes on along the minus strand of JAHEIO010000245.1, from coordinate 441 downwards.
CGCCCCCGCCTGTTGCATGATTAACCAGAGATCGGTTTTACGGTAACGTGCTTTGCCGGTCAGGAATCGCCGGAACGAAAGCACGGACAGGCCAAGAAAGGCGACGACCTCACCAGTGGATTGCACCAGGTCGACAAAATCTTTGCCCAAATGGACGAGAAAGGGTTCGGACTTCTCGACACGTCTGGCCCCTGCTCGCTCGGGTACAGCGTATGCCAGCTTCAGCAGGCCCCGGACACCATCGGGGAGCGCCGACTGATCGACCTCGATTTCGTGCGCACTACAGGTTGCTATGATCCGTACGAGAAAGGTCACCAGTGCCGAATCCCAATCACCGAGATCGTCGACTTCAAATTCCAGTGTCCTTATCCCCGAGCGCTGGTCCAGCTCGCGCACGGTTACGTCGGCAGTGGGTGGACGGCCGCGAATGGCCCAGACACC
>JAHEIO010000099.1 GCA_024639325.1 Gammaproteobacteria bacterium | reverse complement strand
CGGTGATCCGCTCGATAATCGGCTGGAGCGGCGCCGTGTTCGGCGCCGCCTGCTCTGTCGCATTGGTGCTCGGTATGTTGCAAATACTGCCGGGTCTGGAACAGAAAATCTTGCACCAGACGGGGTTCCGCTGGCTCGCCGAGGGCGCAATCGGCGGGTTGATGGTTGCCGCAATCGCTTTTTGGCGATTCACATAGTAGTTATGATGCTATAGCTCTTCGTGCGTCGAACGTCTGTGACGCAGGCGCAGTCCTCAGCCTGACTGCACTCACATAGCGGTAAATGTATTCGCTGCGTTGCAAGTCGGCCGCACACGCGCGATGCCCAAACGAGCAGTGGACAGCTCAAAGTGTTCATTGAAAGGCAATGAACATTCAAACAAACACGATTGGTCAAATGCAGAACATTACGCCTTACATCGCCACTATATGTCTTGGTGCGATGCTATTTTTCTCTTTCGTAACGGCGCCGCTGATATTCGGCAAGCTACCCTCACGGCAGGCCGGTTTGCTGATTCGTGCCGTATTTCCCTGGTATTACAGTATCCTAGGTGCCATCACCGCCGCCTCCGTGATTGCCGGTGTCCTGATTGGATCCCCCGGTATTGCAGTGTCCACAGTGGTGCTCATCGGCTTCGCCCTGGCGTTGTTCGTGCTGATGCCAGCGATCAACCGCGCCCGCGACCGTGTGCTGGAAGGCGACGCCGGCGCTGAATCGCGCTTCAGGAACCTGCACCTCGCAAGCGTGGTCGTCAACGCCGCGCAGCTGTGCCTGCTGCTCTACGTGTCGGCAGGGCTGCTGTCGTGACCGACCGAACCACCGTGCCACGCAGAGCCGAACGTGAGAGCTCTCGCGACCTCACGCCCCTGTTTGCCTCGATAACCGTCAAATAGGCGGACAAGAAGGTCTGTTCGCGGCTGTTGGCCGCCTCTGCCGATTCGGATTTAGCATCTGCCTTGGATAAAACAGTGATTCCGGTGACAGTATATCTATTTTGTTCTCGAGCAAGAGAGCAAACAAGTATACTGGCCCCTGGATTACCCCCGATTACTGCAGTGTACCAGCTAAGCGGTGTAATGTAGCAGGATTGCCTAACCCGTAGACGACGTAAAAGGTTGGATCCGTTAACCCAGGGTTTGCTCGGCGGTGCGCTGGCGCTGTCTGTCGCAAATAAAAAAGAATCTCGCCTCGCAACGGCGATCGGTTTCACTGCCGCGTTACCGGCAGATGCCGATGTTCTGATCGGCACCAGCAATGATCCGCTGCTCAACATCGAGCTGCACCGACATTTCACGCACTCGTTGATCTTCATCCCCATCGGGGCACTGATCATCGCCTCGATACTCTGGCTGCTGCTGCGCAAGCGTATCGGGTTCAAAAGCATCTATTTCTATGCGTTGTCGGGCTATGCCACCAGCGGCCTGCTCGACGCCTGCACAAGCTATGGGACTCATTTGTTTTGGCCCTTCAGCGACGAACGGATTGCGTGGAGCATCATTGCAATCATCGATCCGGTGTTTACGCTGGTGCTGCTTATCGCACTGATCCTCGGCTTCAAGTACTACAAACCGGGTTCGGCCCGCATCGGCCTGTCGCTCGCCGGAATCTACCTGCTGCTTGGCCTGTGGCAGCATCAAAACGCACTCGAATCCGCGCGGGAGCTCGCCGCGCAGCGCGGACACGATGCGCAGCGATTCCTGGTCAAACCGACGCTGGCGAACCTTATCCTGTGGCGCTCGGTCTACCAAAGCGGTGATGTTTTTTACGTCGACGCGATTCGGGTTGGACCGGGCTCGTCCCGATTTTACCCGGGCGGCTCGGCACGCATGTTCGTGCCCGAGCGTGATCTTCCCAATCTGCCGGGGGACAGCGTGCTCGCGCGCGACATCGAACGGTTTTATCGGCTTTCCAATGACTTCGTGGTACCTGATCCCGGGCGTGACAATGTGTTGATCGACATTCGCTATTCGATGTTGCCAACCAGCGTCACACCGATGTGGGGCATCGACATCAACCCGGCGTCGTCCACACAACACGCGAAATTCAGGATTTATCGAGATCGATCCGAAAACATGCAGGAGAAGTTCATCGCCATGCTACTGGGCCGCGATCTGCCGGAGTGAAGCAATTTTGGTGACAGTTACCTCATTAAGCAGTGCAGAATTGAGCAACTTTCACCATGATTCGCGGTGTTTTGTGGATGACGCACGTTGCTCTGGTGACCGCGCCGCGAACGAAGTGGTCGCGCTTTTGTGACAAATTTGAGGTGTCAGCGTCAAGCTCACATCGAGGTCCAAGGCCTGCTTTTGGCCATTCAGAGCCGATCGATGCGGGTTGTGTTACTAAATCAGGAAATGTTCGCCAGCGAAGTGTTGATACGAGATGTTTGCGGATCCGACTTGCTTGGATTTAGTGTCCGGCTCCACTTTTCAAACGTTATTCTCTCGACTCCCGGTGGACCTGCGCTTTTAGTCCAAAGTACCGACAGTGAACTGGTCAGATAATGCGCTGTCCGTACCGCTCGACGGCTGCCATGGAAAGCTCAAGCCCAAGGCCAGGTTGCGGGTTCAAGTAAAGCACGCCGTTATCTATCCGCGGCGGATTTTCGAAAAGCTCCGCTTGTAAAGGATCCCGCTCCGGGTCGGTGAACGATTCGACTATCAGTCCCGCCGGTGAGGAAGCAACGACATGCGCATGGATAAAACAATCATGGTGTGGTGCGACTCGAACATGGTTCAATTCACAAAACGCAGCCAATTTACGACCCTCAGTGAACCCACCCATCATTGTACAGTCGAATTGGAGAATCGAAATGGCTTGTTCCTCGATCAGTGAACGGCAGCCATAACTGGTCAATTCGCTCTCGCCGGCAGATAACGGGATACGGGTGGCACGCGACAGCAGTTTCAACTCGCGCCGGTCATCCACCCAGCGCAACGGTTCCTCCAGCCAGCGCGGTGATAAGGATTCAAGCAGTCGAGCACCTTCTAAGGCCGTGTCCAGATCCCACCCGCGATTGACGTCCACCATCAATTCCGCATCGTCACCAATCAAATCACGAATCAAAGCCATGCGTTCCATATCTTCAGCCAGCGAAAGCCCACCTACCTTGGCTTTGAAGCTGCGGTGGCCCTGTTCCTTGAGCATACTGATCTCGTCTTTTAGTTCCTCTAGATCCTTGCCCTCCCGGTAGTAGGCGCAGGTGACATAAGCGGGTACTTTATCCACATAGCCGCCGAACAAACGATACAGGGGCAGCTCGGCGACTTTACCAAGAATATCCCACATGGCGATGTCAATGGCCGCAGAGACCCGAATGGTTGCCTCTCGGCTCCAGCCCTTAGAAAAGGCGGCCTTGTTCCAGGTCAGGGAAAACAACGACTGGTAGATCCGCTCCGGCGCCAACGCATCCGCACCAATGACGTCGTCTAGAATACCGCTACGTATCGCTTTGCGGACAGCTTCAATCGGAGTGTAGCTGGTCGCGATGCCGATTCCCTGAAAGCCCGAATCGGTTGTGACTCTTACGAGCAGTTCGTTTGCCCGCGGTACGACGAAATGACTCACCCAGTGCGGACGCCCGTCTTCCGGCGCCGTCAATATCCAGGCTTCAATGGCGCGCACTTTCATGCTTGGCGGTATGATGCCTGGGATCGAATCTGTTTTGAACCAGCATCGTAAATGTGGTGGCTAATGCTCATTCAGTCCTCCCTTGGATGGCCGATCATCGAACCGAATAGGTTAATTTAGTGGAACACCGTCCGTGTGCATTCGAAATCGTAGACTCATCTAAACTCTGAACCCGAATGGGTCAACCAAAGACCACCTTTATTATTGGTTGCCTGGTTATAAACCGTATCCAACACTTAGTCCCACGTAGACAGTGTTGCTCGCGTCTTCGATGAGGTCGTAGGCAATCACCGGGCCGAACGACAAATTGCCGCGGTGCCAGTCATATCCCCCCGATATATGCCAGAGAAACAGATTCTTGTTGTTTTTGAGCTTGGTTTCTACACCAGGTCCGGTACCGACTTTCCAGCCGTGGCCGAAATACCGTCCAAATATCAACCCTAACGCCCTGATATTGAAGTCACCGCTCACGTCTTCAGCGAATACGCCCACAAGATAATCATTCTTCAATCGATACAAGTAGTCAACTCCCAAGTATCTGGAGCTCTCATCGTTGTGCCATGCTGCCCCGCCTGAGATGGCGATGTGGTGTGGGTGATGCCCCTCTTCCGCGGCTATCGAAGTATCGGCAGATAGTACGGCAAAGGTCCCGGCTACCAACGCCATTCGTTTTATTAATGGACTCATAGGCATCTGTTCGGAAATGAGTGAATCGTCATGCGGCTAATATCTGACCGTCATCGGTCGTGAGTTAGTATAGGTCAAATCGAAAACCGGTTACTAGGAAGTGAGCAATCGGTGGATATTTGAACAATGGCGCGAACCAACTGTCGCAACCTTTCCGGGACGAACATAGCCCATACCGAAAGCATACACACCGCGATACCAAACAACAGGACAATGATCTGAGCAATGGTATTGGTATCCTTCATTGTTTGGCTGCTAGGAAATGAGTGGAAAACCCGAGGTCTTTGGCAAGAGTACAGTACCAAGGCGCCAAACTGAATGTTCGCAGTGGCCGGACCTAAACGTTCAGAACCGGTCGGTTCAGAAATGCTGGCTCAAAACAAAGCGATAATGGATCTGGATGCTTTGTAGCTTTCAGGAGTCATCAACTCCGAATGTGCTGCAGTGCACAAGCTCCGGCCATGTCTGACACATTGTCGCCGGTCGCGATGTCATCACGCTACGCCCACTACATTGCCTATTCCTGCTATTCGTAGATGAAATCTAGGTGGTCGGACCGGTCAATCCTGTGTTTGTGATTACCAAGGCCAGATGGCATTATTATGAAACTCGCGACTAAAAACTTGAGAGGAATAATATGGCTAAATTCGAAGGAGGATGTTTGTGCGGTAGCGTAAGGTATACGAGCGATGTCGAGCCACAGGGAATAATCAACTGTTATTGCGAAACCTGTCGAAAAAACTCTGGATCTACGCATTCCTATAACCTGGCCATGCCAGAGGGATCTGTGAAAGTGACGGGTGATACGGTAGCAGTCTATGTTGATCAATCCGGTGCCAGCGGTAAGCCTTTCAATCGTAAATTTTGTTCCAATTGCGGTACACATTTTCTCGCAGGTGGTCCAGCCTACGAAGGGATGGAGTTCATAAAAGCTGGAACGCTCGACGACCCGAGTTGGGCAGAGCCGAAATTGCATATCTGGTGTGATGAGAAGCTTGACTGGCTCGAACTACCGGAAGGTTCCACGCAGTTTCCGCAGAATCCCGGTTAGTTCCGGGTCGTCTAGCGAAATACCAGACGGTGCTCGGCACCCGCCTGTAAATACCCTTTTTGAAGGTGACCACGATGGACTATTTGTTCAAAGGGTCGTGAGCGGTTTCATCGGCATCTAGTCGTACTAAAGCATCGGGTATTGAATTGTCATTCCCCATTGCTTTGTGTACGTCTCCCGATGGCCGAAAGCACCCCGAAGTTTCCATCGAAATATGATCCAAACACTGAAAATTCGATGGGCTGCAATGGGTTCCGTTACTGCCGGTGAGATTTTAAAGGGTCCGGTAGATAATTTGCTGCACTGCACAGACAGCACCCGGTAGAGTCGAGATGTGGCGCGGTGGTGTTAGGCCCAGCCTGCGGCAAAATCCATGATAATCATCGAAACCTTTCAACCAAATCCCGCCGCTCGCGATCCATCCGCTCTTTGCTACGCCGCATGATAACAATCCACATCAGCTCACCGTTCCACATTGCATCAACACCAATGGCAGAGGCCTTCGGCATCACGCCTTCAAATCGGCTGAAATCACAACTCCAACCACAACAAAACCCAGTGCAAACACCCAACCACAACGACAGCTCTGAGCCAGCCTCACTATCATCAGCCAATCTCAGCAACCTGCCGGCCATAACCACCAAAACCGCGTCCTTCAAATCGACATAGACTCACCCCCGCGGTTTCCTTCCTTCGCGCTTATCCAACGCCCGCTCAAAGTCTGGCGCCCTATTCCAACGTCAACCTATCGCGGGCATCCGATAACCCTGATTAAAAGCGGACCATACGGGGTAAGTAGCACGAAGGGGTCCTCCATACTCCGATTCGGACAATTTCCTACATTTTTAAGCGCGAACACAAACCCTGCTCCACACTTGTATTGACAGCTATTCGGATGGCAGCGCCCTACTTGCGCGCATAGCCAGATGACAGCGGCGATGCGACATTAATTCAGCAATCAAATGTCAAGTCATAGTTCGTGAATGGAGTTCAGCATAGACGTATGCCGTTAGGAATACCATAATGTCAACCCTACAATTTCGGTGGGTCAGGGCGACCGGCAATACACTACCTGGAAGCTCCCGGGGACACAGTTATTATGACTTCATACACCAAGCGATTGGCTTTAGTACTGGGGATACTTCCGGTATGGATCGCAGATACTTCGATAGCCTCGGAAGATGGGCATCATCCACACCACATTGCGATCTCAGGTGGGGCAGCATGGCATAACGATGAGAGCTCCGCGTTTCTGGGCGTTGACTATGCGTATCGCTTTACGAATGACTATCTCGTGGGCGCATTCGCCGAAGAAGTGCGCGGTGACTTTGACATAGGGGCGTTTGGACTGATATTGGGTCGCTATTTCGGCGATGGTTGGAAAGTTGGTACTGGACCCGGTGTGGAAACGAAACTCAAGAACAACAAGAATCTATTTCTCTGGCATGAATCGGGGGGATATGACTGGCACCACGGCAATTGGTCGTTCGGCCCGGTGGTTTCCTAAGACTTCATTGAAGACGCGAGTAACGCCGTTTACGTGGGATTCAGTGTTGGATACGGCTTTTAGCCATGCTGGTGACGTACATTGGAAGATTAGTCTTCCTTACTAGAGCGCAGCACATTTGAATGCTACCCTTCGGCAATCGCAATCTGGAATGAGAAATCAAAGCACGAATATGAAACCATCTACACCCGGCATCACAACCATTGGCTTGGCGGCCGTGCTGCTGACAGCAACGGCCCTCGTGTCTGCTGGCGCCCAGGCGCAAGACACCGACGAAAGTCTCTATTTCCCTTGGAAGGATCCGAATAATCCCAATGTCATCCTAATGGATCCCGACGACGAAAGTAGAGACGTTTGGAACGCCCGTCGCGACACATCCAAGCGTGAACCGGGGCTTACAAACCTGCAACGATATGAATTTGGCGTCATGCCCATGGGCGGCTTTCCAACGTTTCTGGGAGCGCCGTTCGCATTGACCACCGAAGACCTGAAAGCTGGTGGTGTCGAGGTGGCGATGGTCGGCTTGAATATTGACGACAATTTCATACCCGGTGGCAGATTTGCGGCGAATAAACTTCGCACACTCACCGACTACATGTTGTTCGGAACCGGGTCCTATGACCCAACGATGCACCTGGATTATCTCAAAGACATGAAGTTGGCGGACTACGGCAATATAGCCTCGCACTACGGCCATTCGGAACGCTCACTGGAAGAGGTCCACAAGGTGATCAGCGAAATTCTGGATGCGGATGCCATTCCGATGGCCATCGGAGGCAGCCATATCCAGATGTGGCCGATGTTCACCGCCCTGGCGCAAAAGCACGGCAACGAAAGCTTCGCAATGCTGCATGTCGATGCACACTACGATGCCTTGAATGCCGGCTTCGGCAGATATGTCCACAACGGCCGTATGGTCTATTTGGGGGTTGAACGTGGTCTGATCAAAGGATCTGACATTGTTCAGATCGGCCTGCGCAGCCCCAAGCCAGGTACCGAAGACTTGCACTGGATGCAGAAAAAAGGGCTGAAGTTCCATTTCCAGTCCGAGATCAATGCCAAAGGTTTTGAAGCCGTTCTGAAACGCGTGCTGGCTGAACTAAGTGGTAAAAAACTATTCATCTCGTTTGATATGGATGGGGTTGATCCGGCCTATGCGCCGGGTGTCGGCACCCAGGAACCCGAGGGACTGACGGCGTCGCAAGCCATGCAGTTACTTCGAGCCGTGACGATTCAGAACGAGATCGTGGCCATTGAAATCAATGAATACAATCCGTTCATGGATGACCGTCATCAAACGACCGGTATTCTGGTGGATCGTCTGATGCGTTCCGCAATTGCAGGACTGGCTGCAAAGAAAAAGGGGATAACTGATCCGTTTTATGTCGCGCCTACCGGGTTAGACCACGCGGCAAAGCCGGATCACTAATTCCGTTTCAAAAATGACCTCCTTACCAGCCTCGGCGAGGAGGTCAGGGTGGCCGGGGCACCGCCACTGGGGTTAGAAGTTGGGTAGCAAGCGAATGGACTATCTTTGGACGTTCGTGCGCCGTGAGCCATTGGTGCATTTCACCATCTTGGCAGCGTTGCTGTTCCTCGCGAATGCTATTTGGTCGGGCGCCGGGCGTGAAGTCATCCGAGTCGACCGCACAACGCAGGATATCCTCGTCCAGCAACGTTCGGACCTTCTGTTACGTCCACTGACGCCCGACGAGGAAGAGGAGGTCATAGCTAGCTACGTCGAGGACGAGGTTCTTTGGCGCGAGGCCCGTCGCCGTGGCCTCGACCAGACAGCACGCATTCGCCAACAAATAGTGCGGGGCATGCGATTACTGTTGTTGGACGACCTGCCGCGGCCAAGTGAGGCGGAGCTTCACACCTTCTTTGAGGAGGAGAAAGCGCGTTTTGAGCTTCCACCTGCCCTGACGCTGGACCACGTTTTCTTCGGCGACAGCGAAAGGGTGCCCGAAACGACTCTGGCTGCGCTTCGCAGTGGCGCGGATCCGCTAACGCTGGGCGAGTTCAACGTGAATCTAGGCCCCACGATTCCGCCGGCCGGGCAGCAGCAGTTGGTACAGTTGTTCGGGCCGGACGGCGCCCGTAAGATTCTCGCTATCGACGACGACACTTGGCATGGGCCGATCCTCTCACCGCGGGGCGCCCATTTCGTTCGCGTCGCCGAGCGGCGTCCCGCACGTGTTTCGTCCTTCGAGGAGGTCGCGCCTTATCTTGAGGGCGAATGGGCTATGGCCAAGCGGCGTGAGATTTTGGACCGAGAGTTCGATGTGATGCGCCAGAACTACCGGATCATCATCGAAGAGCGCGCGGCGGCAACCGATGACTAGAGTCATCGGCACCGTTTTACGCTTCGTCATCTTGGTGTCCGCGTTAGAGACGGCTCCGGTGTTCGCGCATAGTTTGGGGATCGATCCAGCGGAGTTGAACGAGCATGCCGATGGCACCTATATGCTGCGCACAAAGGTGCCGCAGATGCTTGCCTATTTGATCACAGCACCGGAGTTGCCCGAACGCTGCGCTCTCAGCGGCAACCCGCGTGGTCAGCGCGGACCCGCGGAAGTTCGATACGCGTTCACCTGTAACGAACCGCTGACTGCCCGCGATTCGCTGGTGTTGCCGTGGCAGCGAGAGGGTGTCCTGCTGACCGTAACGTGGGCCGACGGCACCTCGGCGAGCCGGATGGTCATGCGAGAAGGGGTTGCCATCACCGTCGATCTGATACTGTTCCAGGCGGGCTCGGGTTCGTGGCTCGCCGCCGCCGAGCGTTATCTCGGCCTCGGCATCGAGCACATCCTTTTGGGCATCGATCATCTGCTATTCGTACTGGCGCTGTTGTTGATGGTGCGCGGCCCTTTGATTCTACTCAAGACGATCACGGCGTTCACGGTCGCCCACAGCATCACTTTAGCGCTCGCAACCCTGAGCGTAATTGAGATGCCATCTCAACCGGTAGAGGCGGCGATTGCGCTCAGCATCGTTTTCGTTTGCATCGAGATCGTCCATGCTCGCCAGGGACGCGTCGGCCTGACCTACCGCTATCCGTGGGTCGTCGCCTTCGCTTTCGGACTGCTGCACGGACTGGGTTTTGCCGGCGCATTAGCGGAAATCGGCTTTCCACCGCCGGAAATTCCGCTGGCATTGCTGTTCTTCAATATTGGGGTCGAGATTGGACAGCTGATTTTCGTGGTCTCGGTATTGGTGGGTATCGCGGCGTGGAGCTTGATTTCGAAGTCGCTTCAAGCACCGTCATGGACTTGGGTGCGCACGGTTACGGTCTATGTCATTGGTACGCTGGCCACCTACTGGTTTATCGAGCGCGCTGCAACAATCTTGCCGGCTCCGTAGAAAAAAATAGCATTGCGGTGGCCAGGCACAGAATTGAACTGTTCTATTGGGCAATGGACTTTCACTTGGATTAGAGGAGCGAGGAGTGGTAACAGGGATGTGCCGTTTACTGACCCAAGGATGGAAAGTCGGCGGTCCTTGACCAATTGACTGCTCTTGCTGTCTTCCTCGCGGGGTGGAACGGTTTGCAGAGGTGAACGCCCTTCGCCCGGCCTGGGGGCCGACGGCGAAGCGTAAGGTGATGGAATGACCCAACAGATCGTGCATTATGGACTACCGAAATCACTGCGGTGTCGCGTTGGTTCTCCTGACGATCTGCGCCGCTATGCCGGTGAGTTTTACGATGTGCAGGCCGGCCCCGGCGTGATAGGACCAGTTCATTGAATGGGCGGCGAGGCGTGTCTACCGATATTGCACACCCAGCATGAGGCGTAGTATTTTACCGCATTGTTCTCCAACACCGCGCGCGCTCATGAGTTGGATCGCACCCCTGACTGGGTGGTGGTATATTTCTACGACGAGCACCACCAGGAGGGACAATGCACTGTTGTGACCGAGACCCGGGGCGCGCTGATCGGACAGCGCGAGGTGCGAGGCCGCGAGTCCGAGTGCCGGGCGCTTTATAAACGGGAAGCGGGCAATGCCTGAGGTATCTACGGACCCGATTCATCGCGGGTTACCGCCCCTTTGCACTGCTACGGAATGGTTTTCTCTATACGGGTTGCAAACTCTACATTTTGCCGTCGTGCCGCGTTAGACGGGTGAAGGAAAATGCTTGAAAAAACAAACTTTTATCGACGAACATTTCTAAGGTACCTGCTTGCATTGGGGCCGGCACTGATATTGACGCCGCGGATCGCGCCTACCATGGAGCGATTACCGATCAAGAAAAGGATACCGTCATCGGACGAATTGCTGCCGGTGATCGGCATGGGATCGTGGCAGACGTTCGATGTGGGGGATGATGTGCAGGAGCGTGCCCACCTGGCACAGGTGCTGCAGGCGTTTTTTGATGGCGGCGGCGCGGTGATCGACTCGTCGCCCATGTACGGTTCGTCGGAACAGGTCATCGGCGAATTGCTGAAGAAAGTGCGAAACAAGAACGCACTGTTTGCCGCCACCAAGGTGTGGACGCGGGGCAAGAAACAGGGCATTGCGCAGATGCAGCGCTCGATGCGGCGCATGGGCGTCGAGGTATTCGATCTCATGCAGATTCACAATCTCGTCGACTGGGCAACCCATCTGGAGACTTTGAAGGCGTGGAAAGCGGAAGGCAAGGTGCGCTACATCGGCATCACCACCTCACATGGCCGCGATCATCGCGAGCTCGAACAGATTCTGCGGATAGAACCGTTTGATTTTGTGCAGTTTACCTACAGTATCGCCAATCGCGAGGTGGAGAAGCGTCTGTTGCCCTTGTCCGCAGACCGGGGCATCGCCACCTTGATCAACCGCCCGTATCAAGGAGGTGGTCTGTTCCGCCGGGTCAAGGGCAAACCATTGCCGCCGTGGGCTGAGGAATTCGATATTCACAGTTGGGGCCAGTTCTTTTTGAAATTCACGGTCTCTCATCCCGCGGCGACTTGCGCCATCCCCGCGACCTCGAAGGTGCACCACATGATTGACAACATGGGCGCCGGATTCGGCCGCTTGCCGGATGCGGCGACGCGCCAAAAGATGATCGCTTATTACGAATCGCTGTGAAGCGTGGGACAGTGCCGAGATACGCAACGACTGACGTCAACGTCAGGTGGTCAAAAAGCGCATCCTGATCGTTCTTGAATAGCGACACCAGGACTTCGAGTGAGCTGATAAGAAGGATAACCGCTATGCCGTTCGCCGGCAATGTGCCCACGGGCGGCGCGCTGGCCGGAATGGCAGCGTCGTCGTGGGTAGGATTTAGTGCCGGGTTCACACGGCGACTGACCAGGTACGGGAGTGAGAGCGTGGGGTCAAGGATTCGTCGCCCGTGGGCACGAGGGTCGCCGCTCGATGACTCATTCGGCATTGCTTACCTGCGGTTGAGTAGTACGTCAAGGTAGACCCAGTTCGGGGTATGGCGGCGGTGCGCGGACCGGACGAGACGTGGGTCGGGCGATTCGCTGCGCGTTGTTCTACTTACCTCGAGTGGCTGCTCATGGCCGGGTCCTGACTCGAGGAGTGCAAAGAAATCTGCCAGCCCAAGGCCTGAATGCTCCGGCCGCTATGGCGCGGACAGCCGCCAGCCGAATTCAGGCAATATCAGTACTGGCAGGATAGACTGGACTTGACACACTCTTGCCGGTCTCTAACCGATCATGCTGAGCCCGCAAATTGCCCGTTTCGGGCGTCCCCCCTTCTGGCTACGGCCCCGCCGATAGTCCATGGGCATCATAATACGCAGCAAAAACATCACGAACTCCCGGACTACAGCCCCAATCGCAATGGATTTTGGCCTCGCGTCAAGCAACGGCTACGGGGTCCATCCCATTAGCAGTGATACGCTTTTACGGTTTGCGTGAGCCCCGTTTCACGACGCCGTCGAATGTTTTGCCCGGGTAGGCGGACATATTCGCTACCTTGTCGAAGTCGGGGATCGTCTGCATATGCGC
>JAHEIO010000244.1 GCA_024639325.1 Gammaproteobacteria bacterium | reverse complement strand
TGTTAGCGGCGGCGTGAAACTGTATCGAAATCGCCGGTATAAAAATGCGGGCATAAAAAAGAGCTGACATTTTCCGAGAGGGAAGCGACAGCCTGTTGTGATCAAGACTCGATTTGATCTTTCATGCGATAGCTTTTGCCTTCGATGATGACAGTTTCGGCATGATGTAAAAGGCGGTCAAGCAGAGCTGAAGTGAGAGTGGCATCGTTATTGAAGATTTCCGGCCATTTTTTAAAGACGCGGTTTGATGTCAACACGATGGAGCCGCGTTCATAGCGTTGGCTGATGATCTGGAACAGCAGATCAGCGCCGGTCTTGTCGATGGGCAGATAGCCTATTTCGTCCAAGATGATGAGTGTTGGTCTGAGATACTTGTTGAGAGTTTGCTTGAGTTGTCCGGTGTTCTGTGCGGCTGCCAGGGTATTGATGACATCGACGGCGGTGGTGAAGAGTACCGAGTGGCCCTTGAGGCAAGCCGCATAACCGAGGGCGGTGGCCAGATGTGTTTTGCCCAGGCCGACGCCGCCGAGGAAGATCACATTGCCGTTGTCTTCGATGAACTTCAGCCGGAACAGGTTCTGCACCTGGAGTTGATTGATTTTGTTTGGCCAGGTCCACTGGAAGGGATCCAGGGTTTTGATGACTGGGAATCGGGCTTGACGGATACGCCGCTGGATGCTGCGTTGTTGACGTTCGAGGGTTTCCCCTTCGATCAGTTTGGCCAGATAGTCGACATGTCCCCACTGATTCTGAACGGCCTGTTTGGCCAGGGGGTCGTACTGTTGCAGGATAAACGGCAGTTTCAGATAGGTCAGTTGTTCGGTAAGCGTGTTGGAAGTTGCGGTTATTGATTTATTGGATGTGCTCATTGTGTATCCTCCGTATCGGGGAGATCGGGTTCATAGGCTGAGAGGTCGGGCTCGGGCATGTCCAGGTCGAGCAGATCCTGCCGGCGGGTCAGGTGCAGGGCGCCGGGTTCCGGGAGCAGGCGTTGGCGGCTTTCCAACAGGTTGGCGATGTACTCGCAGCTGAACGCCTGGTAGGTGAAGGCGTCGTCCATCGCACGCGCCACCGCCTCGGCGCCATAGATCTCACTCAAAGCCACGATTTTCTGCACATGGTGTCGTGGATTGAGTCGTTTCTGTGCCAGGGCCTGGTAATAGGCCTCGGCCTTGGGAGAGAGGGTGAGGAAACGCCCGAGTAATTTCTGTTCACGAGCGTTGCGGCGTTGTGCAAGCAGGGCCCTGGGGTGGTCCGGGTGCTCGATATCCCGGTGTCGGTCGTAGCAACGTACATGGCGCGCAATGAGTTTGTCCTGATGATAGACACACAGGCGATCCTGATAGACCTTCAGCGTCAGGGCCGTGCTGGCGTATTCAGCCGGCACCGAGTAACGATTGGTTTCATGGTTCACCCTGAAGCGGCTGGAGGCGCGTACGGACAAGACCGTACCGATATCATAGGGCTGGCCAGGGCCAATCTGTAGACAGGGTTGCTCCTCGGTGAACAAATCCACTGGGCGCTTGTGGGTTTCGCCATGAATGCGCACATTGGCGATGGATTCGAGCCAGATTTGTGCCGCTGGATTGAGCACGCTGAAGTCTGAGATTTGGAGGCCGTTGAGGAGGTTTTTTTTGATATAACCAACGCCATTTTCGACCCGGCCTTTCTCATTTCCCTTGCGTATATTGCAGGCTTTGATGGTGAAGCCGAAATGGTTGGAGAAATCCAGATAGCGGGGGTTGAACACCGGTGCTTCGCCGGTCAGGCGTTTCAATACGGCTGACTTGAGGTTGTCGACCATGATTTTTTCGGGAACCCGGTTGCCGAAGAACGCGAAGGCATGCTGGTGACAGGCGAGGAACTGCTCCATGGTCTGGGACAGCGTGAACTCCACATACATCATGCGGCTGTAGGCAAGCACCATGACGAAAAAGGAGAGCTTGCGCCGGGTTTCGCCCACGGCAACCGAACCATAGGTCCCCCAGTCGACCTGGGCGCATTCACCGGGGGCAAAGCTTAAGGTGAGGAAAGCCGCCGGACGTCGTGGGCGGACTATGCGTACGTATTCCTTGACAATGGTATAGCCGCCGTCGAAGCCCTCTTCTTGCAGGTGCTGGAAGATCTGCTGGGCACTATAGGCGTGGCATTCCAGCCAGCGGTTGATCAGTGGCTTGTAGGGGTCGAGTTTGCTGGCCCGGGGCGGGGCTTGTCTGGGCTGGTATCGGGGGGCATTGATCCAGTGGCTCACGGTGCGCTGATCCAGTTCTAAAGCGCGGGCGATCTGCCCCGCCTTCAGCCTCTGTTTGTCATGATAATCACGGATCTTGCAAAAGGTCTCGTAGTCGATCATGAGGACGCTCCCGGAGACCGGGACAACAGGTCACGCAGGGATCGAAGTTCCCCCACAGCATGGGAGCGGTCAGAAGGCGTTGAGTTCTCAGGCGGGCCCAACGCCAACACCTGATACAGGGGGGCCTCGTAGGCGATCAGCCCGGCATGGATCAATGCTTCCCGTGCCTGGTTCAACTGATCCGGGGTTAAAGACAGTACTCGGCTGGTCGAGCCGTCGGCGTAATAGCTCAGCCCCTTTGCATCGGCTACGGTGATCAGGAACAGATAAAGCGCCAGCGCCGGCGGTTCGCAGTGCTCGATATGGTGATCACGCACCAGTCGATGATCCACCCAACTGAACTGTCGGGGGACCTGGCGCACCCGTGAAGGGACTAAGAGTCGTTTTTGCATCACATCTTCCTCTATCGGTTGGGTTGCTGGAAACAATGTCCTGCCCCAATTGTTGGAGACGCCGACCGGTTTGTGCGATGTCATCTTGCAACGCAGTGTTCGTTAAGTGGGCGATAAGCCCAATTAAAACAAGGGGTTGCGCAGATAAGAGATCTTGTAACACAGCGGCGGCCAAATCACCCGATCTGCCTTTAACTTCAATGGCTTGCGCCAATGAGTCCTCTTGTAACGCAGAGTTGGCTTGTGGTGCGGAGCGCTTCGAGTAGCCCGGGTGGGCGGCCCGCCAGGCCTGGACACGCTGCACATTTGCCGCGCCCCGGAAGTAATCCCGGTTCTCCGCCTTGCGCAACCAGCGCCGTTGACTGGCCGCTTTACTCGCTTGGCGACACTCGGCTTCCGAGCAATAGCGTTGATGCCGAAGGTTGCGTGGGTCGGGGCGGAATAAATCAAGACAATGCAAGCACTTGCGTCTTCTTTGCTGTTTCATTGGGGACTCCTCGGAACCACGCCAATGATGGACAATCACGTCGTCTTTGAAAGAAAAAACAGGTGTTAACCACTGACCCGAAGAAGATCGAAGAAGGGAAGAAAATGGGTAATAGAAAAAAGACCGGAAGAATAAAGAAGAAGAATATTTTCTACATGTTTATTCCGCCACTCTGACTACAATTTCAGAACGCCGCTGACA
>JAHEIO010000243.1 GCA_024639325.1 Gammaproteobacteria bacterium | reverse complement strand
CCGCATCCGCCCCTTGCGTGTTCGTTGCATTGGCCACCCCCGCCGTGCCCAGGCTATACGGCGTGCCTACCTCCTGCAGGTAAAAGCCGGCGCCGTGCGCCCCAGAGGCGAGCAGAACAACGAGACTGGCAACAATCAGGCGCATTTTGTCATATCTTTTTTCTCATCCCATTTCGCGACCGAGGCGATAGCGCGACATCAATCACCCATGATCTCAGACAGCGGTGTCCCGATGGCCGCCGAGGGCGGCTTTACACCGAGATAGGCGGCCAGCGTTGGGGCGATGTCATACGGTGTCACCGAACGACTGACTGAATCCGGTTTTAGCCCGGCACCCACAAAGATAACCGGCACGAAAGTATCATATCGCCATGGCGAGCCATGGGTTGAGGAAACAATCAGGCCATCGAAATCGTTGATAAAGACGTTGGGCTCGAACACCAGGTAGATATCACCCGAACGTTTGGGGTGGAAGTTCCGCAACACCGAACGGGTCATCAGGGTGTCCGGCAGAGTGTCGGTACGCAGTGCACTGCTAGATACCGCGTAGGCAACGCCGTCGAACTTCAGCAGTTCGACGGCCACCGCTTGTTCCACCGCGGCCCGATCCAGTCCCTTGGCACTTATGGCCTCGTGGTTGAGATACAGGTAGGGGTGGAAATAGGCCTCGATCAGTTCCTCGCCGATGCCGAACCGCTTTTTCAGTGCCGCAATGGCAGCGGTCTTGTCCAGGGCTTGGGTATCAAAATAGTGCGCGTCGCGGATGCCGCGCTCGTGCAGGTGCCCGGGCACCTCCGGCTGACCGTGGTCGGCGGATAGCACGATCAGCGTGTTGTCCAGGCCGACCTTCTGATCAATGTAAGCGAACAGATCGGCCAGTGTTCGATCCAGGCGCACCAGGTTGTCTTCGCTCTCGAGGCTGGATGCGCCGAACACATGCCCGACATAATCGGTGGAGGAGAAACTGATGGCCAGGTAGTCCGGAACCTCGTCCCGGCCCAGCTGTTCCCTGTCCAGGAGCGTCTTGGCGAAATCCAGGGTCAGCTCATCACCGGCCGGGCTTAGCGTCAGCTTGGTGGTGAAATACTTGTCCCCGACCTCACCGTACGGGTGCGGGAAGGTCCGCCCGAAACCGGCCACGTCCGTCTCGTAGTCACGGTCATCGGCGTCACCGAACAGGTATTTCGACGGCCCCTGGGTCAGTTTCCAGCTCTTACCGGAATAAGCGGCTGCCGGTGTGCCGGCATTCCATTCGGTGACCCAGGCCGGGTACTGCTCGTAGTAATAGCTACTGGTGACGAACTCACCGGTCTTCTTGGAGAACCAGAAGGCCTTGCCGGCATGCCCTGCCATCGACACGGCGCCACGGTCCTTGACCGATACCCCAAAGATCTTCGAGCGACCGCCGTAGTGCACCGCCAACTCATCGCCGAAGGTCGACGCCAGGATGTTCGCGGGCGAACGGCCGTCAGACCTCGCCGTTCTCTGCGTAGGATCGATCTCGGTCTTGCGGTCCACGTCCGCGCCGGCAGTAAGCAGATGATAGTCCGGGTCCTCGATGTTGTACACGAGACGATCCTGCTCACGGTCGAACCAGACGTTCGCGACCATGCCGTGTGCTGCGGGCACCGTGCCGGTCGCCAAGGACGTGTGGCCGACGATGGTCTCGGTGTTCGCATGCCGGTAATGGGCATCGGTGTAACTCACACCTTCTTTCAGCAGGTAACGGAAGCCGCCATCACCGAGTACATGAGCGAAGCGCTTTGGCAGGTCGCCGCGTAGTGCATCGACGGTGATCTGGACGATCAGGCGGGGTGGCTGCTCCTGCGCACCGGCCGGTGAGATAAAGAAAAGACAGGTTAGCGGCAAAATGGAGAGACGAACCCCAGGACGCGATATCAAGAGCAAGCTTCCAAGGACTTGGAGAAGAGCGTTTTTCATAACTTTCGTACCGGGTTGGCTTCCTTCATAAACGGACAGTCACGCGCATGTGCCCGCACGCTATCCGATTCGTCAACCAAAAAGCGGTGGAGATCTCGCTCCACCGCTCAAACCCACTCACCACAGGGCGATTAACGCTCGCCAGGGGAAGTGAGTTTTTCCATGACCTGGTCCAGGGTGAAACTTGCGGCCTTCTGCCGTGGCGGGTATTCCTTGAAGGTCGCCAGGAAGTTGCCCACGTAGGACTGGGCCGGCACCAGGAGGTAGGCCCGGTCGATCAGCCAGTCGTAATAGGTGTTGGAGGTCAGTGGTGCGCGTTCGTAAGGATCACGACGAAGGTTCATGATCAGGGGCACACGCAGCGGCACGAACGGCTCCATCCAGACACGGAATGTCCCCTGGGCCTTCTGCTCCATGAAGATGGCTTTCCAATCGTTGTAGCGCAAGGCAGTCAGGTCACCGTCGTCGGAGAAATAGAAGATCTCCTTGCGCGGGCTGGGGGTGCTGTCCGGATCTTTCAGATGATCCATCAGGTTGTACCCGTCCAGGTGAACTTTGTAGTCACGACCCAGCGCAGTGGCGGTGTAACCGTCTAACAGATCTTCCTTCATATCGGTCTTGCCGGCAGCGGCCAGGAATGTGGGCAGCCAGTCCATGTGGTGGACGATGCCGTTACTGACGGACCCGGGCTTGACCACGCCGGGCCAGCGAACGAGCGCAGGCACGCGCCAGCCACCTTCCCAGTTGGTGTTCTTCTCACCGCGAAATGGTGTGGCGGCAGCGTCCGGCCAAGTGTTGTAGTGGGGGCCGTTGTCGGTCGAATAATGGACTATGGTGTTGTCCGCGATGCCCAACTCGTCCAGCTTGTCGAGGAACATGCCAATGTGCATGTCATGTTCGATCATGCCGCAAGTGTACTCGTCCGCCTTGGGGTATTGCGCTTTACATTGCGCCATTTTCTCGTCGCTGACGTGAGTGCGGAAATGCATGCGGGTGCCGCTCCACCAAACGAACCAGGGCTTGCCGGCCTTGTGCTGGCGCTCGATGAAATCCATTGCGACGGCCGCGGTGTCGTCATCCACGGTCTCCATGCGCTTCTTGGTCAGCGGACCGGTGTCTTCTATCTTACCGTCGGCGCTCGATTTGATCACACCACGCGGGCCGAACTTCTTCGCAAACTCGGGATCCTGCGGATAGTCCTCGTTCTCCGGTTCTTCCTCGGCATTGAGGTGGTACAGGTTGCCGTAGAATTCATCGAAGCCATGGTTTGTAGGCAGATGCTCATCGCGGTCGCCGAGGTGGTTCTTGCCGAACTGACCCGTCGCATAGCCTTGGTCTTTCAAAAGTCCTGCGATAGTCGGGTCGAGTTCGTTCATCCCTTCTTTGGCGCCCGGCAGGCCCACCTTGGAGAGACCAGTACGAAATACGCTCTGACCCATGATGAAGGATGAACGGCCGGCCGTGCAGGACTGCTCACCGTAGTAGTCTGTGAACAGGATGCCCT
>JAHEIO010000242.1 GCA_024639325.1 Gammaproteobacteria bacterium | reverse complement strand
CAATCAGCAGCAACTCATCCTCGAGTGGCTAAGCGATCTGATCTGGCCACATTACGCCAGCCTGGATCCGCTACGGATTCTTAGCGTCGGTTGTGGCAGCGGGATTCTTGACAATCCGCTGATCAAATCGATCGCAACAACTTCAAAACGTGTCGAATACACGGGAGTGGATCCTAACGCAGTCGCTTGTCGCCGTTTTCAGGATGATTTTGACAACCTGGAGCTTTCCAACGTCCGGCTTGACCTGCGAGAGCAAAACATCGAATCGCTTACGTCTACCGATCGTTTCGACATCATCCTTGTCGTCCATTCTCTCTACTACTTTGATGACCCTGCTGCCACCCTCGATGGTTTGCTGGCGTTGTGCGCTCCCGAAGGCAAAGTGGTGATTGTCCAAGCTCCCGAGGCGGCACTGAATCAGTTGGCGAAATGCTTTTGGACACATCATGTGGACAATGGTATCTGGTTTAGCGACTGCCTCGCAGACCATCTTTCGCAACGCCGTCTTGCTTTCTCAAGGCAACGCATCCATGGCGAGGTCGACGTCGCCCGCTGTTTCGAGGTCGATTGTCCCCGCGGTGAAATGCTGCTGGATTTCATCACACAAAGCGACTCCCGACAGCTCGATGATGACATCCTCCAAATTTGCCTGAGCTATCTTCGCTCCATCAGTCGAGAGGAGAAAGACAGCCGGCTGGTTGCTCACCCCGCCGACGCCTTTGTCATTGATCGACCACCTGCTGCAACTAAACGCAGTGAAGTAGGCAGGGACTCGTGATTCAAGAGTCAACAAAGCACTAGCGACGCCTGTAATCACCGATAGACCTCCCCACCTCACCGAAGAAGACTAGCGAGGCCTTCTGAGGGAATCGCCACGTTCCGCTGGTATTGTCGATACAACTTTGGAGATATTCACCCATTGGCTGATCAGCCAACATGCGGTCCAGAGAAATGGTGTCATCGAATAGGCACCGCTGCAGGTAGCGCTCGGCAGTCTCTCGGTCTTGGAGATCGAGAGTACCCTCATAATCGATGGTCCAGCGCTGGAGTGCAGCCGTTCCAACCTTCGCTTGCAGCACTTCGATGATTTGTTCTCCCGTGCTGAACGGCGCTGCGTTGTCCGACCGCAAACTCTGCAAATAGAGATCGTGAAATCGGACATAGTGTGACTGCTGGCTTGCGTGAGCGATAAATCCGAGCCCCGCAGGCTCCAACGCCGCCAACATCTGATCTACCGCCACCTCGAGTTCGCACTGGGGAACGCAATAGAGTGCGTGAGTCGCCCACACAACGGCGTATTGAGAAGCGGGCGGATCAAATTGCTGGACCGTGCACAGGTATTCCTCAGACGGCTCGAACGGAGAGATCAACCGCTGACGAGCGGTGCGAATGGAAAACTCCGATGGGTCTAGTAGCGAATACTTGACCGTAAGGTTCTGGCACTTCTCAAGTCCGCAGTACTTCAACAGCGCGGCGGGAAATTGGCCGCTGCCGCAGGCAACGTCGAGCAAGCGGACTTCCGACCTGGACCTCTGGCCTAGTTCGTGAAAGACCTTTCCCCAATCAATTTGTTCTGCGAGCAATTGGTAGTCGATGTTGGCGAGACGATAGAAGGCCTCCATCCCCGCTCGTCCCTCTTGACTCCAATGCTGGCAACTCCTCGCGAACGTGTCTGTTTCCGGGTCACTCTTCATCTCGGGTGCGATCTCCACTAACGGCCTGCCAGAATTTGCTCGGTTTTCCTATTTCCGAAACAGGACGGGGTTCAGGGGCGTGTCGATGACTTGGCCGGCTTCGATGCCGGGCATAAAGCGACGCCAGTCGCCATTGACCATGTGTGGGGCGTCAATCACGCTTGCACCATCCTCGAAATACGTCGTGGCTAACACCATCCGAGGCGTAGTCGTCCGATTCGGTCCAGCGGTGTGGAAGTTCAGGTTGTGGTGAAAGCTGACCTCTCCCAGTTCGAATGGAGATGAGTCAACCTCGACGTCGTGGTCGCGGAGTCTTGCGCTGATTCGTCGATCGTAGCTGGTGTCAAACTTATTGAACGGAATATCCTTAACGAGCTCTAGAACATCCATGCCTTTGGCGAACCCCAGAGGCCCCATGGCGGCGGGTATTTCCTGCACAGGTATCCACACCGTGCAGACGTTGTGTGTGGCAATAGGGAAATGGTGGTCGTCGTAGTGCCATGGAGTTCGTCCACATCCAGGTTGTTTCGACAAGCCGTTGTCATGGTAGAGCCGGACCGCAGCGACACCCAGCAGTTCGGCGGCCAGCCTCGCCAGGCGAGTACTGAATACGAACGCTCGCACGATTTGATTTTGCTCCCACATCATTTCCAAGCTGCCAAAGCGACTACCGAGCTGCTCGCTCTCCTGTTCGAACATCGCCGCCAGTTCACCACGCAGTTGAGTAAGAGCACCCGGCGACAGCACGGACTTGAGCTTGATAAAGCCGTTGCACCGGAAGGACTCGATTTGCGCTGGTGAAAGAGAAAAAGGCTGGCTGAGTTCATCTACTAACGCGGCCGGGTCCGGCAACGGGTGAGAGATTGGTTCGGGCAGTTCGATCAGCGGTTCTTTGTTTTCATCCGTTTCATTCTCGGCCAGCGACATATACCAGTCCCACCATTGCTGATTGTCCTGATCCCATTCCTGGTCGGTTTCCGTCGACTTCGCATGGTCGGCGGAAAGGTACTGATGGCCAGATTGTGCTTTGTTTGGCATGATCATTCCTGGGTAACGCTACTGATATGTCTTCCAGCTTCTAATTTATTGGAGCTCTTGTCAGAACGCCAGACCACAACACGGCTGTATAGCCGTTCATGTGTGTTCTTCTGCGAGCCAGCAGTTACTTTACTTGTGCCGCCGACGAAGCGTCACAGCGGCGAAAATGCCCACGATGGACATCAAGCCCAGAAAGGAAAACAGCACGTTGTATCCAGTCACTCCGCCTGACCAACGATCGATCAGCCAGCCACCCAACAAGGGCATAAAGATCTCCGGTGTATATCCGATAAATGATACCACGCCGACAGCCGTGCCGGTCATGTATCGCGGTACTTGTGACTCCTCGAGTAAGGCAAAATAAATCCCACGGAGCGCAAACAGGCCCAGGCAACTGATCATTACATTGGCCCACAGCAGCCAGATGGTGAATTCCGCAGGCGTTATGAAGATGAACGAAATATACGTAGCACCCGTCAATACAAAACAGCCAATCACGATACGCGATGGACGCAAGCGGTCCGCGAGTAAGCCCGCACCGATGGCCGCGAGGGGGCGCATCCAACTGCTAAAGGCACTCAACCCGGCCGACCTCACGTCGGACCACCCCCACACGTCACTGGCATATTGCGAATAGTAATCGATGCCCTTGAACGTGCAGTAGGCTGCGATGATGACAACAGCCTGCAGCCAAACGGCCGGCATTTTCAAGAT
>JAHEIO010000241.1 GCA_024639325.1 Gammaproteobacteria bacterium | reverse complement strand
CGATGTACTTGGGCTTCATTCGATCCATAGCACCGGCTATGCATCTCACTCCAGCCCGGCGTTCATCGGGGCCTGTCCTGCGCAATCGCTCGGGATCCTGGTGAGAAATGCGGGCTAGGCCGCGGCATGCCGGAGCGCCCGTAAGCGATAATGCGCGGCGCCGTGCGACAAGTGGGGGAGCTTAGAGGCTTGTGAAGGTTGTTCTATTTACCGGCGGCAGGGGTTCCTCGGTCCTGTCCAAAAGGCTTGTGAAACAGAAGGATCTCTCCATTACGATCCTGATCAACGGTTATGATGACGGTGCGTCAACCGGCGCTATCCGGCGATTCCTCGGTGATTGCCTGGGCCCCTCGGACTTCCGGAAAAACGCACTCCGATTCGCACAGGAACTGAGGACCTGCGAAGAACAGGCCGTGTCGCTGCTGGACAAACGCCTGGGGATTCACCTGTCACCCGTCCAGGGTCGGGAAATCGTGCGCGGAATCTGCGGCAGAGACTTCACCAACGTCGACCCTGCTGCGGCAGGCGATATCGCCGGTTTGACCCAAGCGCTTGGCCGGGAGATGCACAATAACATAGCCGACCGCCTGCAAAAATTTCTCGATTTCGAGCACGCTCAACCGGACGCATTTGCCTACCAAGACTGCAGTCTGGGAAATCTGGTGTTCGCCGGATCCTTCCTCGCCTGCGATCGTGACTTCAACCATGCCATCGATGACTTTTGCGGGATTGTGGGCCTTCCTAACGGCATGATAGTCGACGTTACGGATGGGGAGAACCTGATCCTGGTCGCCATTGATGCGAAAGGCAACTATCTGCCACGTGAGGAGGACATCGTGGACTCGGCCGAGCGCAGCCAAATCGAAGATATCTTTCTGCTGCCGGATCCCCTGAACGGACGGGAACTTCTTGAAATCGAGAATATGGAACTAGACGCATCCCTGCGCCGGTTGAATTCTCTTTCCCGCACACCACGCCCAAATCCTTTGGCGATATCCAGAATAAAGGAAGCGGATCTGATCGTATATTCGCCAGGGACCCAGCATTCCAGCCTTTTCCCGTCCTATATGACGCTGGGTATCGGGGATGCAATCGCGTCCAATCTTTCCGCTATCAAAATCTTCATCAGCAACATACATGAAGACGCGGAGATAGCGGACGCCAGCGCTGTGCACATCGTGCGGCGCGCCGTCCACTATCTGAATCGAAAAAATGTGCAGGATCATCCGGCCCCTGCACTGATAACACACTATTTGTTCAATTACCCCAAACTCGACACCGGCGGTGTTCCCTATATTACTCCGGGAAACCTGGACGTACTGGATGATCCCCGACCCGTACGGATCGGTAACTACGAAGACGGCACTACCGGGTTTCATGACGCGGACAAGACGCTCACGCCTTTCATCGAAACCATTCTGGCCCGGGACAGGAAGGACAGAATCGCGGTGTTCATGCTGGATACCGGTTCATCCGATAAAGTGACCCAGTCCGTGATCCAGATGCTGCAAAATCTGGAGTCGGGTCGGGATCATCACATCGAGGTGTATTACGCCACCGATAAGGAAATCGGCAGCACCCTGAAGGCCAATATCCCGCTCGTCCTGCATGAACGTGCGGATGCGTTCGAATCGGATTTCGTGCGGGAAGTGATCGACGAGAACGACTACGACTACGTGGTCCTGTTCGAGTCGTCCGGCATGTACCATGGCGGCGACGTGATGAAATTGATTTCCGCGCTCAGAGCCAACTCGCTCGATGTCGTTTGGGGAAGCCGTCGCCTTTCGGTCAACGACATCCACGACTCGTACAGATTACGCTATCAGGGCAATCCTCTGCTCGGACTCGTGAGTTACATCGGCAGCCACATGCTCAGCTTATTGTATTTGTTGCTGTATGGGCGGTACGTGTCCGACACGCTGAGCGGTATACGGGTCGTTCGTAGCGAAATATTTTCACTGAATGAGTTCGAATTCAACGACCCGGCCTTCAACCAGTACTTGCTGTCGGCGATACTGGGTGGTAAGTACGAGATTCTGGAAATGCCGGTCAGATTCCTGCCGCAGTCCCCGCAAAAGGTGAAACGGACAACGGTTTTAGAGGGTCTGAAATCGATATTTATCATCTTCGCACAAAGAATCCAATGGATTGGCAGGTCACGCAGGTAGCGGGAAATGGGGACAAGGGGACACCGGCTCGTCAGCCGGAATCGGCCTTCATTATCGAAAACAGCGAGTCGGGCATGGCGGCCGCTGAGGCATCGAATGCGTATCGTGTCGGCTTGAGACAGAATCAGATTAGCGGTTCTGAGAAATTTTCGTGTGCGTACTCCGGCTTCGGCGATACGATGCGCGATCTGGATTCGATTTGAGCCGGGTATTGATCATCCCGGCCGCGGGCAGAGGCAGCCGGCTGCAGGCCGAGGTGCCTAAATTCCTCTATCCGATAAACGGCAAACCAATGATCGATCGATTGATCGCGATGTACTCGAGGTACGCGGATTGCAACGTGGTCGTGGTGGGCCTTGATCATCTCGATGCTGCGACCAGACATTTTCGGCGATGCCGCAACGTTTCGTTGGCCACCCAATCTCAACCGACGGGCATGCTGGATGCAATTCTGGCTGCCCGTGATCTTGTGAACACGATTGCGCCCCGAAGCATCTGGATCACATGGTGCGACCAGATCGCATTGCGCCAGGAAACATTGCAGCGTCTTGCCGACCTGACCGGGTCGGAATCACAGGCGCCCATGACTTTCCCGACCGTGGTCAGGACTGATCCGTATATTCACTTCGAGCGTGATTCCGAACAGAAGATTATTGGATTATTCGAGCGACGTGAAGGGGACACTATGCCCGATGTGGGTGAGAACGATGTCGGCCTGTTCGCGATGACGCGCGCCGCCTACGATTTGCTGGGCGATGTTTACGCCATGGACCCCCCTCGCGGCCGGGCCACCGCGGAGCGGAATTTTCTGCCGTTTATCCCCTGGCTTGCCCGTGCTCATCGTGTTTCCACATTTCCGGCAACCGACACCACCGAGGCCATTGGGGTGAACACTGCCGCCGATGCAGAGGCGCTTGCCGGGGTAATCGAGAATATCGAACATGAAAGCTAGCCCGCATTTCTCACCAGGCGGCTATAGAATCTCGTTAATCATTTCAAACATTGAGGTCTATGAATTTGTCCAAAAAGCAGTGTGTCTTGGAAACGCCTATCCCGGCGCTGGCTGGTCCAGGCCCCGATGTACTTGGGCTTCATTCGATCCATAGCACCGGCTATGCATCTCACTCCAGCCCGGCGTTCATCGGCACCTGTCCTGCGCCATCGCTCGGGATCCTGGTGAGAAATGCGGGCTAGCACCCTGTCGGTGGTGATACCGGCATTCAACGAAGCGCGGTTCATAGGAACCTTGCTGGAGCAGATAAAAATGGTCGATTTGTCCTC
>JAHEIO010000240.1 GCA_024639325.1 Gammaproteobacteria bacterium | reverse complement strand
GTAAGAAATAAGTGCCCGTGCAGCCTCTGAACGATCCGTAGCCTTGCGGCTTGCCCGCGACTCAACTCATCCCTACTCGCCTAATCCGCCGCAACTGCCAACATAGTGTTTGTTTTTCCTATCCGTCGATTAATTTCGTCTAGGGCCTCTGCCCCAGTACCTCGGCATCGAACACTCGCCGGGTAGGCGGTAGTGGCTCAATAGAAATCAGCTGTATGCTGGAGAACCCCCGGGGGCACCCGGAAACCAGTTCGAGTAAATTCCGGTAACCGGACCCGGGTGTTACCTGGGTCGGATCTCCAGGACGGAGCCAGGCCGAACCTTGCCGGTTTCGTCCCGAACGTCCGTGATAAAGCGCATTTCACCATCCACGGGCTTTATCTCCATATAGGCAAAATTGAAGATATTGCCCTCGGCGTAGAGAACAACCGGGTTCAGCGTGTCATCAACCGCCGGAGGCGCCATGCGCCTGAGAGCGCTGAGGGGACCGCTGATCAGTTCAAAAAACTGCAGCGTGTCGCCGTCTCCATCAAAATCCCGTTCGTGGCGCATCTGGCTTGCGTAGTGCACATCGGTGGCGGCCACCAGCAGGTTACTCACGTTGGCTTTATCCAGTTCGCCAAGCATGTAAAGCAGCTCGCGTTCAAAACCGGTCCGTCCCTCGAATGAATAAGGCGTTACGGAAGGTGGCAGATACTGGCCATTGGCATAGGCATCGCTACCGAAGGCCTCGGGATGGGAGCCAGTGGGGATCGACCAGGGGACATCGCTCGAAACAAGCTTCCACGTTGCATCGGATTCGCTCAGCCCTTTTATCAGCCACGCGAGTTGCTCCTCGCCAAGCATCGTTTTGACCGGTTTGCCCGCTTCATCCAGCTCATCTACCCGGTCGTTGCGGCTGCGGTAGGAGCGAGCGTCAATAATGAAGATTTCCAGTTCCTTGCCCCAACGAAACGATCGATAAATTCTCGTGGACTCATCCGGATGTACGGATAGCGGGTGATAATCGAAGAAGGACTGGATGCCGCGCTGCACCAGCGTTGGGTAGCCGGGCCTCTTTGGCTGATGCGGGTTTAATAACCACTGGGCACCAAAATCGTTGACCATTTCATGGTCATCCCACTGTACGTACTGGGGAACGCGTCGCAGGAACTCTTGAAAATTGGTATCGGCCCGGTTGTACTTCCAATGCTCCCGGTAAATGGTGTCGAGCGATTCCGGGCTGGTCCAATCGACACTGCGATCGGCGATATTGGGAAAGCCACCCGGTATGTACTCGACACCCGGCTCGAAGCCGCGTTCAGGGCAATGGTCGTCGGCGTAGATCATATCGCCATTGGCAATAAAAAAGTCCGGCTCGAGCTCAGTCATCGGCTTGAATATCCGGTAGCCACCGTCT
The DNA here is from genome assembly GCA_024639325.1 of Gammaproteobacteria bacterium. Taxonomy (GTDB): domain Bacteria; phylum Pseudomonadota; class Gammaproteobacteria; order Arenicellales; family JAANXG01; genus JAHEKE01. The sequence continues at coordinate 2,053 of JAHEIO010000240.1, read as the reverse complement.
TTGGGGCGGCAGTAAGTCTGGCCACCAAGATCGGCACCGACGATGAATGAGATGGCACGTGACTGATCGGGAAGTGGTGCGGTACGAAACGTGGCGCGTTCAGCTTTGCCCCGGGCACCCTTCCCGTCGTCGCAAACTACCGTCACTTCGTAGGACTGGTCAGCCTCCAGTGAGGAGAGCTCAACCTGCGCAGTAAAATCGCTACCGCCTTTGGCTTCAGCCTGACCGGTTACTTCCGATTTTTTGGTCGCGCCGACCGTTGACTTGGCATCTACCGCCAGTACGGCCTCCCTACTGCAGCGTCCCCAGACGATGGCAGTATCGCTGGTGACTTCACCGACCGAGACGCCATGGGTCAATTCCGGCGTGGCCCCTAGCGCGAGTGAAGGCAGGAATACGGTGGCAAGAATCACGGTGGCCAGAGGTTTCAAGCAGGATCTTTTCAGTAACATAGATGATCTCCTCAATAGGAAAATTGTTTTTTTGGCTCTTTTCACCAAAACGGATAAGTCAGCTTGTCCAATAATTTTCTTCGCGGCGCTCATGGCTGTTGCCCCAGCACTTCCAGCAACACATCGCCAGCCGCACCAGAGGGTGGTCGCGTTCCGATTGCGGTGGCCAGCGTTATCGCTAAATCTACAGTGTGAACCCGGCGTGAAACCTTCTGCGGCTTGATCCCGTACCCGGCGAAAATGATCGGTACATAGGTGTCATAGCGCCAGGGTGAGCCATGAACAATCGCAATCGACAGCCCGTCATGGTCGATGAGGAACCAGCCGGGATTGAAGACCACGTAGATGTTGCCCGAGCGCGCCGCGTTGTAATTGTTCAGGACGGCTTTCGTCAGCAGATTGTCTGGAACCGTCCCACGCGCCAGCGAAGTGCTCGGGATCGCATAAGATACACCGGGGAAGGCGACGAGCTCTTTGGCAATCATGGTCTCCAGGGCAGCCAGGTCGATCTGGGGGTTCTTCATGATGTCGTTGGTCAGGTAGAGATAGGGGTGATCGTAGCCCTGGATCAACTGCCCTTCGATGCCGAATTTGCTTTTGATCCGCGCGACCACCGGATCCTTATCCCATTCCTTGGGCGAGACAGCGCCGGTCGGGATGCCGAGGCTTTCCAGATATCCCGGAGCCTCGGGTGCACCATGGTCAGCGGACAGCACAATCAGTGTGTTCTCGAGCCCAACTTCCTGATCCACATAGGCGAAGAGATCCGCGAGCGTCCGGTCGAGTCGCAGGATGTTGTCCTCGGACTCGAGGCTCGAGGGGCCGAAGAAATGACCGATGTAGTCGGTCGCAGAGTAGCTGACACCCAGGTAGTCGGTGACCTCGTCATCCCCCAGTCCTTCCTTGGCGATAAGGGTCTTGGCGAAGTCCGTGGTCATCTCGTCGCCTGCGGGGCTGATCGTGAGGAAAGTCGAGAAGTAGGGATTCTCGGGCGTCGTGAACTTGTGGGGGAAGGTGCGACCAAAACTGTCGAGTGCAGATTCCCACTCCTGATCGTCGCGATCGCCAAAGAGGTAGGTGTTGATCGGGTGCAATAACTCCCAAGCGGTGTTCGCGTAACTTTCGGGGATCTTCCTGGCGTTCCAGTCGACGACCCACTGGGGATACTCATCGTAGTAGTAGCTGCTGGTCACGAACTGGTTGATTGCCTTGGAGAACCAGAAGGCTTTGCCGGTATGGCCCGCCATCGACACCGCTCCACGATCCTTGACAGAAACGCCGAAGATCTTGGCCTTGCCGGCAGTCAGCGAGGCCAATTCGTCGGAAAACGTGGTCGTCAGAATGGCCATGGGCGAGCGGCCGTCGCTGGTCGCGGCTTTTTGGGTGGGGTCGATCTCGGTATCCGCATCAATATCGGCGCCTTCGGTCAGCAGGCGATAGTCGGGATCCTCGATGTTGTAGGTCGTGGCGCCGGTCTTACGATCGAACCAGAGGTTGCCGATCATCCCGTGGGCCGCGGGGTGTGCGCCGGTCGCCAGGGTCACGTGGCCGACGATGGTCTCCGTGTTCGCATGGCCATGGTGGGCGTTGTTGTAGTGGAT
>JAHEIO010000239.1 GCA_024639325.1 Gammaproteobacteria bacterium | reverse complement strand
CATCTTCAGCGGCTTTGAGTGGTGGCGAAATGTAGTCGGTGAGGGCCACCTCCGCGCCGATTCGTACACCAGAGCAAGTGAAACGACCAAGGTTGCCATGTACCACGTGGCTTAGGCCTGAACCCTCCAGATCGCAAGAGCTTGTAATGTGACATCATGTGAAATAGAATTCACACCATGTCAAAAACGAAACGATCTGAGATCCGTCGTCGGACCCGTCCCGGTGGGCAAGCGGAGCCGCGCAAATCGGAACGAACTCGGCAGTTGATTCTTGATGCGTCGTTGAAGTTCCTTTGGACGCATCCCTTCCGCGACTTGACCGTCGGCGAGCTGATGTCGCTTGCGGGGATCAGCCGATCGGCCTTTTACCATTATTTTCAGGACCTGCACGAATTGATGGAGGCCCTTCTCCACGCATTTGAAGAAGAGGTCTTCGATGTCACGGCCCCCTGGTTTAGCGGAGAGGGTGATCCCATTTCACTTCTCATGGAATCGCTCGAGAACATGGTGCAAGTGTGCTACCAACGGGGGCCGATTTTACGGGCTGTTTCTGATGCCGCTCCAATGGATGAACGGCTGGAGAAAGCGTGGACGAGATTCGTCGAAGACTTTGACGACGCAGTCACGCTTCGAATCGAACAGCAGCAGGCAGCCGGCTTGATCAAGCCGTTTGATGCTCGTCCGGTGGCGATGGCCCTCAATCGCATGGACGCTTATCTGATCATTCACCACTTTGGCCGCCGTCCGCGCGGAAACCGGGAATCAGCTCTGGATGCGATCCTTCGAGTCTGGATCTCGACGCTCTACGGTGAGAAGGCGTTGGCAAACTGTCTTTCGAGATCGAAGGCCCCGACCACCGCTAAGAAGAAGTAACCAGTAACAAACAGAATACCTGTCAATTGATCCGGTTGGCCGAGTCGATTCTGCCCATTCATGTAGGCCAACTTCAGGAGTACACGATGAACCATTCTTCACGAACCGCTTGGTTGTTTTTTTCGAGTCTTATCGTCTTGGGTGGCGGCGCGAATGGTTTTTCGCAAGACACTCCCGGTTACAACAACACAATACCGGAGTCGATCCGAACACCCGACCACGTCGAGTCGCCGATCGGGGACCTGAATTTCTTCGACGGACTGCCGGATGAAGCAACCGTTCAGAAGTTGTACGACAACTTGATTTTCATGCGCGGGGTAGAGGCCTTCTTGAACGGCATTCCCGCCACATCCATCGAGGCGATTCGCCTGGGTTGTGTCGAAGTCGGCGCGAAGCGAGCCAGCGACGTGGTCATCTTTGACAAGTTGATGGACTCGAACCCGCTTTTCCTCACCGGAAACACAGATACGGTTTACGCGAGTGCCATCCTCGAGTTGGATCGAGATGGGCCGACGGTCGTTGTGATTCCGCCGAAGTGTGGTCCGGGAACGGTAGATGATGCGTGGCAGCGCTTCGTGGTCGATATGGGAGCCCCCGGGCTCGACGGTGGCAAGGGTGCAAAGTACCTAATCCTACCGCCCGATTACGAAGGAGATCTCGATCCGCCCGTCGGTGGCGAGTTCGCCGAGGTGGACGGCGAGAAATACATCGTGGCCAAGTCGCCCACCTACGTGAACTGGCTGGTCTTGCGTGGATTCCTCGTGGACGGAAAGCCGGATACCGCCAATGCCATGTTCAAGAACGGATTGAAGATCTACCCGCTCAAAGACAAGAAGAACCCACCAGAGATGAAGTTCATCAGCGGTTCGGAAGTTCCGTTCAACACGGTTCACGCCAATGACTTCCAGTTCTACGAGGAGCTCAGCCACGTCATCCAACGCGAGCCCCTTTCGCTGATCGACCTGGAGCTGCGCGGATTGATCGCTTCCATCGGGATCCAAAAAGGAAACCCGTTCGAGCCGGATGCGCGGACAAAAGAACTGCTCACCAAGGCCGTTGCCGTTGGGAATGCGACCGCACGCGCTATCTTCTTCCGCCCGACGAAGGAAGCATTCCTCTATGAGGACAGTGGTTGGTTTGCCGCGTTCGTCGGGGGCAGCCACGAGTGGTTGAGGGACAAAGGTCAGGGAGGCCGCTATCTCGACGCGCGAACCCTCTGTTTCTATATGGGAACGGTCAACACTCCGGCGATGGTCAACAAGATGGTGGGAGCCGGTTCGCAGTACGCGATGATCGCAGTCGATGAGAACAGCGACTATCTCGATGGAGGCAAGACCTACAAACTGAACATCCCAGCCAATGTTCCGGCCAAGGACTTCTGGTCGATCGTGGTGTATGACCCGCAAACCCGCTCGCAGTTGCAGACGGGGCAGCCGTTCCCCGCCAAGAACAACAAGCGGCATAAACTGGATATGAACAAGGACGGCTCGGTGGATCTTTACTTCGGGCCGAAAGCACCCGAGGGCAAGGAGGCGAATTGGATCCAGACGGTGCCCGGAAAAGGCTGGTTCGCGGCCCTGCGCCTCTATGGGCCGCTGGAGCCCTGGTTCGACAAAACTTGGCGTCCGGGTGAGATCGAACTGGTTAAATAGTCAAAAAATAAGCAACACACCAACAAACACGTACAAAGAAAAAGACAACCAGACATGAGACACCAATCGGTTTCACAACGACTTCTGCAATCGCTGTTCATGATAGGAATTGCAACCTTTGCCTCCTTGCCGGCCCATGCGGAAAATCCCGTTCGGGTTACCGCCGACAACTACGTCCGTGCCGAATCGGACTTCCAGATGAAAGGCTACATCGAGAGCTACAAGTGCTTTGGAAAGTTCCACCATAACCGGAAGCCCTACGATGTAGAAAACCAGATTACCATCCGGGGCAACCGTGACACACTGTACTCATTCGGCGTGTGGGATCTGACGTCGCCGGTCACGATCACGCTTCCAAACACTAAGGGGCGCTATCAATCGTTGATGGTTGTGAGTCAGGACCATTCGATCTCGGCCGTTTACGGCCCCAAGCAAGTCACTCTGACAGAAAAGAGTGTCGGCACTCGATACGCGCTCCTAACCGTTCGAACATTTGCGGATCCGAACAACGATCAAGATATGAAAGAGGCGTATCGGCTCCAGGATGCGGTCGGCGTCGAGCAGGCGGATATCGGAAAGTTCGAGGTGCCCGACTGGAAGAAGGAAGAGGTGGAGCAGATGCGGGAGACGATCAATGTGGTCGCCTCCACGGTCACCGATAGCTCCAAGATGTTCGGCAAGAAAGAGGAGTTGGATCCGGTCTACTGGATGCTGGGCGCCGCACTTGGCTGGGGCGGGCTGCCAGCAGACGCAGCCACGTACGTGAACGCGGTCCCCGAGAACAACGACGGCGAGACCGCCTACACTCTCAGCGTGAAGGATGTGCCGGTGGACGCTTTCTGGTCGGTGACCCTTTACGACGACAAGGGGTTGATGCCGGTCAACGAGTACAACGCTTACTCCTTCAACAATGTCACGGCAAAGAGGAA
>JAHEIO010000238.1 GCA_024639325.1 Gammaproteobacteria bacterium | reverse complement strand
GTATCTATGCTGAGCGTCACCACGACCGGGAGGCCGGCTTCACCCGCGCCGGCCACGGCCGCAACCGTTTCCTCCGTGGAAGACAGGGTTTCGATCCACAACACGTCTGCGCCACCTTCCTTCAGCGCCATCGCCTGCTCGGCAAACGCGACCCTGGCCTCTTGTTGTGTGAGCGTTCCGGTGGGCTCGAGGATCTCGCCGGTCGGACCCATCGAGCCCGCCACGACCACCGGTCTTCCAGCACCATCGGACCGTTCCCGCGCAATGCGCGCCGCCGCCCTATTCAGTTCACCCACGCGGTTCTGAGCATTGTGCAGTTTCAGCCGATACGAGCTGCCGCCAAAGGTATTGGTCAGAATGATGTCCGAACCGGCTTCGATAAAGCTCTGGTAATGGCGTGCTATTCGCTCCGGAAAATCTACATTCCACAGTTCAGGCGCATCCCCCGTCTGCAGGCCCATGGCGAACAGGTTGGTGCCGGTGGCGCCATCCGCCAGCAGCCACGACCGCGTATCGAGAAGCGTTTGCAGAAGATCAGACATTGCCCGCTATGATAGCGCGGAATTGTCGCAGCACGAGACAACGGGGTTAGCCCCGCAGGCTGTTGTTATCCGGATCGTAAGGCGACTCGGGGATGATTTTCGCGGGTTTACGTTCGCCCAGGATCTCGATCTCGAGTTCGGTGCCGATGTCGGCATGCGCCGACTGAACGTATCCCAGGGCAAGCGTTTTCTGAACGTAATGGCCGTACACACCCGCGGTCGCACGACCGATCATTTCACCCCCCGGAAGGAACAGCGGTTCGTTGCCCCAGCCATCGGCATCGGTCGTGTCCGCGACCTCGAGCGTCACGAAACGATTGGGTAGACCCTCCGCCAATTGCCTCTCGAGCGCCGCCTTGCCGTTGAAATTCGGCTTATTCATCCGTGCGAACCGATCCAGTCCGGCCTCGAGCAGTGAATACTCCGGGGTTAGATCGGTGCCCCACATGCGATAGCTCTTTTCTATGCGCAGCGATTCCATCGCCCGCATGCCGACCTGACCCAGCCCGAACTCCTCGCCGGCTTCGAGCAGGCGGTCGAAAATATGGTGCTGATACTCGATGGGATGGTGCAGCTCCCAACCCAGATCCCCAACGAAATTTACCCGCAGAGCATACACGTCGGGTGCTAGCCCTACCTCGATGGTCCGGGCGGTCAGCCAGGGGAAATTGTCATTGTCCAGCGGGGTGTCCGTCAGTCTGGACAGTACATCCCGGGATCTTGGGCCCGCGACCACCAGGGTCCCCCGGCTGGTGGTTACGTTTCGAATATCAACGCTGCCGTCGGCGGGCTTCATCTTGTTCAGGTAGTCGCCGTCGTAGCGTTCCGCGGCGCCCGAACTGACGACGAAATAGCGCTCGTCGGCCAGTTTGGTAATGGTGAACTCGCTGCGTACTCCACCCGTGACGGTCAGCGCATGGGTGAGGCATGTGCGTCCGGCTTTTTTGGGTACGGAATTCGCGCACAGCTGATTGAGGAAAGCCGCCGCACCCGGCCCGGTAATCTCGTGTTTCGTAAATGGCGAAAGATCGATAATGCCGACCCGTTCCCGAACGGTACGGCACTCGTTGCCAACATGCTCCCACCAGTTGGTGCGGCGGAAGCTCCAGTGGTCCTTGCCTTCGACACCCGGTGGCGCAAACCAGTTGGCTCGCTCCCAGCCATAGCGCTGTCCCCACACCGCCCCCAGTCGATCCAGCTTGTCATAGATGGGGCTGGTTTTCGCGGGGCGGGCATCTTCGCGCTCTTCATCCGGATAGTGGACGGTGAACACGTTGCGGTAGGTTTCCTCGTTCTTCTTAACCGTATAGGCCTTGCTGGTATAAGGCCCGAAGCGCCTCGGATCCGTGGCGAGCATGTCGATGCCCGGTTCGCCTTCGACGATCCATTCCGCGAGCTGCCAGCCCGCTCCCCCGGCAGCGGTCACACCGAAACTGTGGCCCTCATTCAACCACACGTTGCGCACGCCCCACGCCGGCCCGATCAGCGGGCTGCCATCGGGCGTGTATGAAATTGGCCCGTTCACGATATCCTTGATGCCGACTTTCTCGAAGGATGGCACGCGCTTTATCGCCGCCTCGACATGGGGCATCAAGCGGTCTAGATCTCCGGGAAACAGGTCCTGGCCGAACGTCTCGGGAACACCGTCGGCGAACACCGCGGGGGCGCCGGCCTCGTAGGGGCCCAGGATGTAACCAAGCCGTTCCTCGCGCAGATAATAGGACGCATCGGATTCCCTCAGCACCGCCAGTTCCCTGCCGCCGCCATCGCGATAAGCTTTCATTTCCTCGCACACGTCCGTAACGATGTACTGGTGCTGCACCGGGATGGCCGGCACTTCGATTCCGAACAGGCGGCCCGTCTGGCGCGCATAGTTGCCCGTAGCGCAAACGACGTGCTCGCACGTGATGTCGCCTTTGTTGGTTTTGATCAGCCACTCGCCGCCGAATTGGGCCTCCACACCGAGCACTTCCGTTCGCAGATAAATTTCGGCACCGCGGTTGCGGGCCCCTTTGGCCATGGCGTTGGTCACGTCGACGGGGGCGATGTGTCCGTCGTCCGGGTGGTAGAGGGCGCCGACCAGGTCGTCCGTTTCGCACAGCGGCCAGAGCTCCTTGACCTGCTGCGGAGTGATTATCTCGAACGGAACGCCAATGGTATTCGCGGTGCCGCAATATTTGTGATACTCGTCCATGCGATCGCGGCTGCAGGCGAGGCGCAGATTGCCGTTGACGTGAAAGCCCACATCCTGGCCGGTCTCCTCTTCCAGGGATTTGTACAAGTCGACAGAGTACTTGTGAAGTTGTCCGACCGTATAGCTCATGTTAAACAGCGGCAGTAACCCGGCTGCGTGCCAGGTAGATCCCGCCGTCAGTTCGGTACGCTCGACCAGGACGACGTCAGACCAGCCTTTTTTCGCCAGATGGTACAGCGTGCCCACGCCGACGACCCCGCCTCCAATTACCACTACACGTGCATGAGTTTTCATCGATAGAACCTGCAAGCTCCTGATTTACATATTGACTTTCGATTCACATTATATCTAGTGTACCCCGTCGTAAATTCTGTGACATTCAGCGAAGCGACAAGCATCCGAATTCAAGGCGCATTCGCGTAGCACTAGCGAGCTAATGGCAGCGGATGCAACGCCGAAGGCGGGTGTTTGTCGATTCGCCCTGCGGGAGTTCCCCAAAAACCACGGCCACTGCGTTGCCCCTCTGGCCAATATCTGGATATTGCCTGCGAGGCGCGCCTTGCCCCCGTGTTTTTGGGGGGCTCTGAATGTCACAGAATTTAAGACGGGGTACACTAGTGAACCTCGACGCGGCGCAGTGTATCCTGTGCCAACGTATCGACGGGTCATTATTGCGACCGCAGATTATGAATATGCGTCACCTGCCCGTGTATTGCACGCATGGCGCAGG
>JAHEIO010000237.1 GCA_024639325.1 Gammaproteobacteria bacterium | reverse complement strand
CGTCAATTGTTGACGTGAACAACAAGCGAGCGTGAACCGGAAATCGGCGGCCAAAAAATTGTACTTTCTCCATGCCTTTCCTACGAAGTCGCTTTGCCGGGTTGGTCTTGCATTCGCGGTTGGCTGGACCATGCTTATTGGCAATGAGGTCGCTGGACAGCAATCCGGTGTTTCCATGGGAACGTCAACTGTGACCGAGGGGCCGTGGGCTAGCGAATCCGATGGGTTGTCGGTCGAGCCCGAAAGCCCAATGCTCCCGCATGACTCGGCAACGAATCAAACCTCGCCGCTACATTTTCGGATTGGCGACAGCCCAAGGGCACTGTTCCAACCCCCTGACTCGTGGGCTTCGCTGAGTGGAAAGTCGTTTTCATTGGGCTCCTCGGGTAAGAAGGCAGTTCTCGCGAGTAACCCGGGGAAACGACCCACTGTGGGAGTGGTACTCGCCGGCGGAGGTGCTGCGGGAATAAGCCACGTCGGCGTATTGAAGGAAATTGAGCGACACGGGATTCCGATCGACTGCATTGCCGGCACGAGCATGGGTTCGATTGTCGCCGGCTTGTATGCCGCCGGATACTCCACGTCCGAGATGGAACAGATCATCCAGACCTTTCCGTGGAATGAAGTGCTGGTCGAACCGGTTGAGCACGCAAAAAAATACGAACGTCGGAAGACCGATGACTACCTGTTTCCACCCGCGATCACGATCGGAATCGACCGCGACGGAGCCCACCTCAATCAGGGCCTGGTCAGTGGTGAGAAGCTGACGATCGTATTGCGGCGACTTTTTGCTTCGGCCAATCACATCTCCGACTTCGACCGCCTTCCGGTCCCTTTTCGCGCGGTCGCCACCGACCTGGTAACCGGCGAGGAGATTGTTTTTTCCGAAGGCAATCTGGCCACCGCGATTCGAGCCAGCATGTCGATTCCTGGCGTGTTTCCGCCAGTTCGCTACCAGGGGCGCACGCTGGTTGACGGAGGGCTGGTGAACAACTTGCCCACCGATGTCGCCCGCCGCATGGGTGCTGACATTCTGATCATTGTGCAACTGCCGCGCGAGTCCCGCAGCGTTGACGAGCTGGACAACCTGTTCTCAATTTCTTCGCAGTCGTTGGGGATCATCTCCGACCGCACCAGTTCCAATATCGCCAAGGGCATGCAAGCTGGGGACATCCTCATTCGTCCGGAACTCAATGGCATCGGCACGTTGGCCTTCGACCGCGCTACCGAGGCGGTGGATCTGGGCGAGCAGGCCGCTGCCCGGCACGACCAGCAGCTGGCATCACTGGCAACGACGCTGCGGAATTTCAATCGGTCGGTTCCGGGGCACACGGAATTGCCCAAACCGCAGGAATTGCATGTCGACCGGATCGAAATCCAAAACCAGTCACCCGATGTTTCCAACGCGGCGATCGCGTCGCGGATCACCGTGTCTCCCGCATGCCCCGTTCCGATCGCTCAACTCGAACGCGACTTGGAACGCATCCGTGGACTCGACCTGTTTGGGATCGTCGACTACGAAATAACGGTCGACGAAGCGGGTTGCCAGGCACTGAACATCATCACTTCCGAAGATCCGCTGGGAAGCACGCGACTGTCGTTCGGCCTGGGGCTGGAAGACAACTTTCGCGGCGACGCGGCCTACAATGCTTCGATCGCGCTTCAGATGCTGGGATTGAATTCGCTCGGCGGCGAGGCGAGATTCTTGGGACAACTGGGAAGCCGGCAACGATTGCTGGCCGACTTTTACCAGCCGGTCGAGCCGACCCAGCGATGGTACGTCCGTCCCTTTGTGGACTATCACTCGTATATTCAACCGTTTGTTTTTTTCGATGAGCGGTATGCCGACTTCCAAAGTCGGAATCTCGATGTGGGCAGCGAGATCGGACGGACTCTCGGCGATTATGGAGCTGCGTTTGGTGGCGTCTTTTACCGAAACACGGAAGTCAGCCGAAAAACGGGCGACCCGGTGCAGTTCGGAAGCGTTGATGGGAACCTGGATTCATCGGCGTTTTATCTGGGGATCAAACATGACTCGCTGGACAACTATTTCTTTCCCAAGAACGGGCTGTTCGCCGAAACGGTGTACACCCAGATGGACGACGGACAGTCGAGAGATTTTATCTATGGACGCTTGATTGCGGCCAGGACATACGCCCGGCACACGATTCTGTTTCGAGGCGAGACGGTCGTCGATGACGTCGTAGCCGGGAGATGGGATGGCGAAGAGATCACCACGGGAGGTTTTCTGCGGCTTTCCGGATATGCGAGCAATCAAGTGTTTGCTTCGCGGCGGGCTCAGGGCGCGATCGTGTGCATGAAGCAACTGCAAACGCTGCTAAGCGATCGGGTGAAACTGTACTCCGGGGCCAGCTTGGAAGCCGCCTGGTTTGATGGTCCCTTGAGCAACGTGGAAATCGATCGGCCGGTGCTGGCGGGAAGTATCTTTATTGCCGCTGAAACCCCAATGGGGCCAGTCTTTGCCGGAGTTGGAGCCACAGACACGGATCAGGTCTCTCCTTTTATTGCCATGGGGCAAGTTTTCTGAGTGCCAACGATGAAAGAAAGAAATAGACCGCACCTTCGGGTCGCATTGCTGCGATGAGCAAGCCTGACATGGCACTGCCGTCACCAATTTTGAAAACGCGCAGCTCCGTTACCTAGAGGTCGTCAAAGGCCGTTCTTAATGCGTTACGTGATTCGGCGTTGTCGAGCAACAAAGAGGCCGACGTTGAGCGTCCCGGCCTTCGAGAGATCCGAGAGCTGCGATGATACCGCCTTTCAACAAGGATTCGCGCGCGTACACCGGTGAGGTAGCAGAAGACCTCGCCAAATCCACCTGAAGAATTGACTTCGGCAAGCGTGACCGAGTTGAAGCTTTGCACCGCTGCTGACCAGTCAAGACTCGTCGCCCGGAAAGATGGAACGAAGCTCTGCTGGCAACAATTTGATCGGCAAAACAACCCAATCCAACTTGGTTCCAAAGAAGACGCGGGACCACATCGTCCGGCAGGGGTTGTGATCAAGAACGGCGGTTACATTCTGTTCCCCTGAGAACAACCATTCGAAAAAGTTGCAAAATCTCAGAAGCCGGCAACCTCTACGTTTTGTCCGTAGAGGCCATCTGATTCGGATTGCATTTGCAGATGATCTGCGTTGAGTTTCGTACAACTGGGTCCGCCAGTTCGTTCACGCTGCACGCGATTCTAATTGAGAAGTCAGGGCAAACGCGTTGACTCGGCGTCGGTTTGCAGATGCAACGGAAAACCAACGTTGTGTCAGATCGCTGTGTCAGAAAACGTAGCGATGCGCATGAAAAAAGCCCTAACCCTTTGCAGGTCAGGACTTTATCGAGTGGGCGGTATTGGACTTGAACCAACGACCTCCACGATGTCAATCTAAAGTTTTGTGTTGCAAACTCGTTGGTTCAGTTGGACATTTTGGAACTTCGTCCGGTAAAAGCACCGGTTTGC
>JAHEIO010000236.1 GCA_024639325.1 Gammaproteobacteria bacterium | reverse complement strand
CATGGGGTATTTGACGTCGGCGCGGCGCCACCTCGTCCCAGGTCTTGTCGATTGATATCATTCTTAAATAACACCATGTCAAGGTTTTTACGAACCGTCCTGAACACTGAATTCGGGACGCCCACCCCGGTAATAATAGTGATCGAATGTTACACAGTCGTTACAGTGAGGGCCGATGATCGGGGGATCGTGCCGGTTCGACGGGAGCCGCAACTGCACATGCGGTTGGAAGTCTTCGCGCGAACCCGCAGCACGCCCATTTTCTTTGTGAGTTCCAGAACCTGCTCTGCCTTTGTTGGCTCATTACGTATGTGTATACTTATACGCAACTGGGATTCCGCATACGCCGTTTAGAGCTCTGTAACAAGTTGACGATACCGGGAAAAGGGCTTTTGTTCTGCTCATACCACCGCATCGAAAACTGGAAATTCCGCGGGCTGGTCCGGCGCCGCGTAACTCCGCCTGGAATGTATCCCAACTGGTGTGCCGTATATCCTCGCCCTTAACCAGGTAGATGACGTACTCACATATATTGCAGGCGCGATCCGCAATTCTCTCCAGGGAGCGCGCCGACCACATGGTTTCCAGAGAACGCAGGATGTGCCGGAGGTTTTCCATCATGAGCGTAATCATCTGCCGCATGCTGGCGTCGTAGTCTCGGTCGACGATGCGATCGGACTCGAGCAGCATTACCGCCGCGTCCGCGTCGGTACGAGCAAACGCGTCCAGTGCACCGTGCACCATTCCCTGCACCGTTTGACCGAGGTGGCGAATCTCACCGTAGCGATTCTTCGGCGGTTGCCGGTCCGCGAGTTCGAGCGCCATTAGGCCGATCCGTTCAGCTTCGTCGCCCATGCGTTCCAGATCGGTAATCGTCTTGATGACGGCCACGATGAACCTTAGGTCGCTTGCCGCGGGCTGGCGCAGGGCAAGAATCCGGTTGCACTCTTCGTCTATCTCCACCTCCAGGGCGTTAATCGGGTAGTCGCCCGACACTACCGTCTCTGCCTTGCCGCTGTTCCCCTCCGCCAGTGAAGCAAATGCGTAGGCGAGTTGTTTTTCAACCAGCCCTGCGCTCCGCAAATAATAAATTACACCGCTCGCAACGATGCGAGAGCGTAATCGTGATGTAGTTCACCCAGCACAGGCGTTACGATCAAGCGGTCGAGATCCCTGATTACGTGGCGTTCAGATTGGAATGGCGCCGGAATACCGATCGGCTAGCCCGCATTTCTCACCAGGATCCCGAGCGATTGCGCAGGACAGGTGCCGATGAACGCCGGGCTGGAGTGAGATGCATAGCCGGTGCTATGGATCGAATGAAGCCCAAGTACATCGGGGCCTGGACCAGCCAGCGCCGGGATAGGCGTTTCCAAGACACACTGTGTTTTGGACAAATCCATAGACCTCAATGTTTGCCATGCTTCACGAGATTCCATAGCCGCCTGGTGAGAAATGCGGGCTAGGACCAGGTGTGCCGGAATCGTGCCTCTTCGTGTCTGCAAGCCATTGTACTGGTTGTTGGTTTGGGCATCGCCGTCGCCGAAATTCGCGATGCCATGGGCGATGGCGTGACGGGTGCTATTGGTCACGCAACTGCGACTGGACCTCGAACTCGAAACTCACCACGACCTGATATCCCAAACTGTCCTCCTCCGGCTGGGAGTCGCGCCCAAGCTCGAAATCCAGGCGGTCTATGGCGAAACTACCGGTCGCAATGCGTTTGTTCTCGACGGAAACCAGCTCCATCGGAAACTCTATGTCTTTCGCAATGCCCTTGATCCGCAAGGTGCCGTACACGGAGTAAATGTTTTCACCAGCCGCCGTCATTTCCCGGGAAGTGAAGCTCGCCTGTGGGTGAGCTTCCACGTCGAACCAGTCTTCCCGCAGGAGGGTTGAGTCGATCTGGCCGGTTCCGGTGGTCACGGTCGCCGTGTTTACCGTGGCATTGAGGCTGCTGCCGGCCGGGTTGTTGGTGTCCAGCAACAGTTCTACCGACGATTCAGAGAACGAACCCTGCGTTTCTTCGTTCTGCAGGGTGAAAGTGAAGTCTACCCGGCTCTCTCCGGCGCCAAGCGGGGCCGAACCGCTGCCGCTGTATCCAAAGGCAATGAGCGCAGCAACGACGATAACGACGACGCCGGTCAACGGCACCACGCCGGCCGCCCACCCGCCGCCAGGGAGTCTCGGCGACATGCGCTTCGCCACGTCGTCACGTAATATGAACTGATGGCGCAAGGTCGCGCCGATATGCGCAAACAGGAGTCCGATAAGCGCCCACCCCGCAAGCTTGTGGATGTCGGCGAACAAAGATGAAATATCGGCTTTGTTGGGCATCGAGTCGAAAGGCGGGAAATGCGGCCACTGTATGGCGTTGAAAACCACTGTAGGCAGATCAAGGGGAGATGCCGAAACCATGATCCATCCGCTCACCGGGATCAAAATAATCAACAGATAGAGCAGGGCGTGAGAGACCCCTGCAGCGCGCACCTCCCACGTTTTCATGTGATCAGGCAGTCCGGGCGGACGATGGGTGAGGCGCCACAGAGATCGACAGACAATCAGTATCATGGCAACGATGCCGAAAGATTTGTGCAACTGGGTCAACCAGAACCGCATTGGATCGCTCTCCTCCAGGCTGACCATGAAGTTGCCCGTGGCGAGCATTGAGATGATCAGGAACGCAATCAGCCAGTGAAAGCCGATGGCAATACCGTTATAGCGTTGTGTGGTGTCATTCATTAGCTTTCAAACGGCGGGAACGGGCGGTTCTCGGACTTTTCACCTCAGCACAGTCCGGCGCTGCGCCTAAATTCACAAACCGTAACACGCCGACAGCACTGCACCAAGCAATGACAGCGCACGTTGGGCGCTGTCATCGGGTGGTCCGGGATGAGGCGTGCTACTTGGCTTGCAGCTCGGTGTTGACCTCGATCGTGATCGGTCCGGTTGGAAAGCTGCCCACGTTGAAGTCCATGTTATCGATCTCGGTCGTCGCTCTGAAAGCAACCCAGTCACCCTTGTAGTAGTCGAAAAACTTGGCCACTGGGTGCTCTCCCTGATGCGTCATCTCGGCCCTCAGCGTGACCGGTTTGGTGACGCCGCTAATGGTGAGGTCGCCGGTCACGTCAAAAGTCTTGTCGCCCGCCTGTTTGACTGTCGTGCTCTTGAAGGTGATCTCCGGATGGGCTGCCACGTCCAGGAAATTCTGGCTTTTCAGTTCGTCGTCCAGGGCCGCGAAGCCGGAGGACAGGCTGCTGGCATCGATTACGACGCTGACCGACGATTTCTCGATATCGTCCGAGAGGGTCAACGTGCCGCTCGCGACCGTGAACTCGGCGTGTTGCTTCGACACGCCAGCATGGCTCCAGCCAAACAATACCTCGGTGTGTCCCTGATCCGTTTTGAACGTTTGATCCGCAAGCCCGACGCCGGGAATTGCAACCATAGATGCAACCGCCCAGCCGCTAATCAG
>JAHEIO010000098.1:10820-13061 GCA_024639325.1 Gammaproteobacteria bacterium | reverse complement strand
CAGCCCGGCGTTCATCGGCACCTGTCCTGCGCAATCGCTCGGGATCCTGGTGAGAAATGCGGGCTAGCCCATTCTCGACATGTAGGAGCCGCGCCATATGTAGGAGCGGCGCCCCCGCCGCGATGAATCGGCCCGGGGGCGGGCCTCCTACAAGCCGACCGCACGTCACCCGACCTTGTAGGAGCGGCGCCTCGCCGCGATCCATCGGCCCGAGGCGGGCCCCCTACAATGACTGTCCGATACCGGGATTTCCTGTAGGAGCGGCGCCCCCGCCGCGATCCATCGGCCCGAGGGTGCATGCTCTACAAGATTAACGGGCATCACCGGTAACACCATTCCTACCCAGGCATACGGCTGTAACAAAACCTTCATAGAGATTTAACCAAGGATTAACATTTTCTTCATAGTATTTCGTCCTTCGCTGCAAGACCGGCATTACCTTTACGATTCCTGCCGGTTTAGCAGGCGATCAATTTGTAAACATCTTTTCACATTTAATTTCTGTGAACCTAAAGTACGGAAGGATTGGACACCATGCGCTCGAAACAACTTTCTTATGTATTAGCTGGAGCTATCGTTGCTGCATTCGGCTCAGTCGCCGAAGCGCGTACGCTGATTCAGAACAAAGGCTCCGACACCCTGGTAAACGTCGCCCAGGCCTGGGCCGAAGAGTATCGCAAAGTCGACCCTGAGGTTGCGGTGGCGGTCACCGGCGGCGGATCCGGCACCGGTATCGCCGCCATGATCAACGGCACGGTCGATATCGCCAACGCCAGCCGCAAGATGAAGGACAAGGAGATGAAGCTCGCCAAGGACAACGGCCAAAATCCGATTGAACACATCGTCGGCTACGATGCGATTGCAGTGTTCGTCCATATGGACAATCCAATGGACGAGGTGGACATCAAGGCGCTTGCCGAGATCTACGGTGAGGGAGGCGAAACCCAAAACTGGGCCGATCTCGGCATCGAAGTCCCAGGCTGCAAGAATCAGGAAATGGTGTTGGTCAGCCGCCAGAACAACTCGGGCACATACGCCTACTTCCGCAAGGCCGTGCTGGGCAAGGCACGGGATTACAAACTGGGCACCAGGGACATGCACGGCTCCAAGGACGTCGTCGACCTGGTGGAGAAGACCCCCTGCGCGATCGGTTACAGCGGGCTCGCCTATGCCACGGATCACATCAAGATGCCCTGCGTGTCTAAAGACGGTGGCGCGTGCGTGACGCCGAGCGTGGCCACCGCCAGCGACGGTTCGTACCCCGTCGCCCGCCCGCTCATGATGTACACCAACGGCGAGCCCGAGGGTGAGGTAAAAGCCTATCTGGACTGGATCCTCAGCGATGTCGGGCAGTGCATCATCTCCGACAAAGGCTACGCACCGGTGCGTGACGTAAGCTGCAACTGAGCGGCAGCACAAGATGAAAACGGGCCGCTCCCGGCGTCCTGTGCCGGTAACGAGACAGGACCCCGGGGTACGGCTTTACCAGTGAGTAAAGACCATGGCGCACTACGAAATACGCTTACAACAAGACCTCGACAACATCAAGGCGCAGGCGGCTGCACTGGCCGGTGACGCTGAACAGGCAATCGCCAATGCCCTGCAGGCGGTGCAGACAGGCAATGAGAGACTTGCCTACACCACCATCCTGGGAGACGCCCGCATCAATCGTGCTCATCGCGAGCTCAACAAGCAGTGTTACCGGTTCATTGCCCTGCACCTGCCCAGCGCCGGCCCCTTGCGCCTGATCGAAGCGTTGGTCAGAGCCAATATCCAGTTCGAACGGCTTGGGGACTACGCGGTTACGATCTGCCGCGAGGCGATCCAGATGTCCAAGCCGCCCGAAGGCGTGCTGGCCCGTGAACTGGAGCTCATCTCGAGCCACGCGCTGCGGATGCTGCACCAGGCCAATGCCGCTTTCAACGAAAGCAACGAGGAAAAGGCGCGTACCACAATGAATATGGGTACGGACATCGAACAGACGCTGGATGTCGTATATTCCGATATGACCGCCGAGGGCGAACGCCGGGGAATGGCAGATCTGTTAGCGATGTTCGTGATCTTCAACATGGTGAAGCGGGTTACCGACCAGGCCAAGAACATCTGTGAAGAAGCGCTGTTTGCGATAAGCGGAGAATACAAACAGGACACCCGGCATCACGTCCTTTTTATCGATGAGGACGGCAGCTTCCTCGCGCCCATGGCCGAGGCGGTTGCACGCAAGATGTTTCCGGACAGCGC
>JAHEIO010000098.1:6504-10720 GCA_024639325.1 Gammaproteobacteria bacterium | reverse complement strand
CTGGTCTTCATCGGCGGCATCTCCGCCATCATATTCATTGTCGGGATCTTCGTCTTCATCACCAAGGAGGGTGCCGGATTCATATTCGGTGATATGGACATCGTCGAGTTCTTTACGTCACCGCGCTGGCGTCCGACATCCGAACACAATCCCACCTACGGCATCCTGGCCCTGATTGCGGGTACAGCGAGCGTTACCGGTCTGGCAATGATCGTTGCCATACCCTTTTCTCTCGGTGCCGCGATATTTATCGCCGAGTTCGCCTCCGGCAAGACGCGCGAATTCCTGAAGGTGCTGGTGGAACTGCTGGCGGCGATCCCGTCCGTGGTCTGGGGTTTCATCGGCCTCAGCATCATGAACCCGTTGATCATCGATGTTTTCGATGTTCCGGTCGGACTGAACG
Source organism: Gammaproteobacteria bacterium (assembly GCA_024639325.1). Classification (GTDB taxonomy): domain Bacteria; phylum Pseudomonadota; class Gammaproteobacteria; order Arenicellales; family JAANXG01; genus JAHEKE01. Next base: position 10,317 of record JAHEIO010000098.1, on the reverse strand, counting down.
TCATGAATGCGGGTGTGATTCTGGGCCTGATGGCGGCGCCGATCATGACCTCCATCGCCGAAGATGCCCTCAATGCGGTCCCGGATCGCTATCGCGAAGCGGCGGAGGCGATGGGGGCGACGCGCTGGCAGGTCACGATAAGAGCGGTGCTGCCGGCGGCGAAGAACGGCCTGCTGGGCGCCGTCCTGCTGGGCGTCGGGCGAGGCTTTGGCGAGACCATGGCGGTACTGATGGCCACCGGCCACTCGATCAACATCCCCGACAGCGTGTTCGACTCGGTTCGTGCCCTAACCGCGACCATTGCCGCCGAACTCGGCGAAACGGCGGTCGGATCGAATCACTACATGTCGCTGTTCACCATCGGCATCTTTCTTTTCATCATCACTTTTATCATCAATCTGACCGCGGACCTGATCGTGCGCGGCGTACGCAAGGGGTAAACCACCGTGTTTGCAGCGACAGAACTGAATCAAAGCGACAGAAAGACGCAAGGACTTTACCGCATACTTTTCATGCTCATGACCGCACTGCTGATTCTGCCGGTGCTGTTGATCCTCGCCACCCTCATACACAAGGGTGGATCCATCATCTCGGCCGAATTCCTGTTTTCCGAACCGACCAACGGAATGACCGCGGGCGGCATCTTTCCGGCACTGTACGGGACCATATGGCTGGTGGCGGTGGCGCTGATGATCTCCGTCCCGCTGGGCGTGGCGGCGGCGCTGTACCTGAGTGAATACGCGGGAGACAACTGGTTCACCCGGATCATCAACCTGGCAATCATCAATCTCGCGGGCGTCCCGTCCATCGTCCACGCGCTGTTCGGCGTCGGCGCGTTCGTGCTGTTTTTCGGATTCGGCACCAGCATCCTCGCGGCGAGCCTGACGCTGGCCATCATGACGCTCCCATTGATCATCGTCGCCACCAAGGAGTCGCTCCAGGCGGTGCCCCACGCGTTCCGTGAGGCCTGCTGGAACATGGGCGCCACGCGCTGGCAGACCATCCGCAAAGTCGTCCTGCCCAACGCGGTGAGCGGCATCCTCACCGGCGTCATACTGGAAGTGTCCAGGACCACGGGAGAGACCGCGCCGATCATGTTCACCGGTGCGGCGTTCTTCCTGCCTTTCCTCCCGGAGAGCGTATTCGACCAGACCATGGCGTTGTCTTTGCATCTCTACGTGGTTGCCACGCAGGTGCCGAACGTCCCGGATGAACTTCCCTACGGTGTTGCCCTGGTGCTGATCGCAATCGTCCTGCTGATGAACAGCCTGTCCATTGCCTTTCGCATGTGGCTGCGGGGTAGAAAGAAATGGTAGCGGCCGCCCAAGAAACGGTGGGCACACCCGGAACGGAAGCGACCGTGAAGCTGGAAGTGAACGGTGTTTCCATAAGCTATGGCGCCCAGACCATCCTGAGCGATGTCAATCTGTCCATCCGGGAGCATGAGATCTTCGGCATCATCGGTCCGGCAAACGCCGGCAAAACCTCTTTCATCAAAGCGCTCAATCGAATGGACATGTTCACACCGTCCATGCATGTGGACGGCCAGGTGTTGATCGACGGGCGTGATATTCGCTCGGTGCGCAATGTCTACGCCCTGCGCAGCCAGATCGGGGTTGTTTTCCCGCTGCCCGTCGGACTGCCGCTCACGGTGTATGACAACGTCGCCCTTGCCCCGCGCCTGTCGGGCACCAAGAACAAAAAGAAGCTGGATGAAATCGTCGAACGCTGCCTGACCCGGGCGGCGCTGTGGGACGAGGTCAAGGACCGGCTGGATTCGCTCGGCAGCCTGCTTTCCGGCGGACAGCAGCAGCGGCTGACCATAGCGAGGGCGCTGTCCCAGGAACCGCAGTTGCTGATGCTCGACGAATTCTCCATCGCCGTCGACCCGGTCACGACCATGCGCATCGAGGACGTACTCAAGGAGCTGAAAAGTGAAATGACCATCGTCCTGGTAACCAATCTGGTTCAGCAGGCCCGGCGCCTGGCCGACCGCACGGCATTCTTCCTGGAAGGCGAATGTGTGGAGGTCGGGATCACCGAGGACCTGTTTACGGGCGAGGTGAAAGACAGCCGCACCAGAGACTACGTGGAAGGCCGTTTTGGTTGACACAGCCGATGATCCGTCCGACCTCAATACACCATTGAATTGATAATTACGCCATGAATGAAAAAGCCGCCACGGACTACGCCATTCATACCGACAAGTTGAACTTGTGGTACGGCACTTTCCAGGCCCTGTTCGACGTCGACCTGGATATCAAGGACGGAATCATTACCTCGCTGATCGGCCCCTCGGGTTGCGGTAAATCGACGTTCCTGCGAAGCGTCAACCGGATCAATGAACGGCTGGGTTATGTCCGCATCAACGGCAGCATCGACGTGATGGGCAAGAATATCTATGATCCCGATGTCGAATTGCTACAGGTCCGCAAGCAGATCGGAATGGTTTTTCAGCGTCCGAATCCGCTGCCGCTCTCCATCCGGGATAATGTCCTGTTCGGTTACAACATCCACATGAGAAAAGAGCGCGCATCGCGCAGTCAAAAGGATGAGATCATGGAAGCCGCCTTGAGGCAGGTCCTGCTGTGGGACAAGGTAAAGGACCGGCTCAATGCGAGGGCAACGGAGCTGTCTCTCGAGGAGCAGCAGAAGCTGTGCATCGCAAGGCTGCTGCCGGTCAAACCAACGCTGCTGCTCATGGATGAACCCTGTTCGGCGCTGGACCCCAAGGGCACCGAGGCGGTCGAGGAGTTGATCTGGGAACTGCGGGGCCAATACACTATTCTCATCGTCACCCACAATATGGCGCAGGCGCGGCGTGCCAGCGAGGAATGCATCTTCATGCTGATGGGTAAAGTCGTAGAGCATGGTCAAACCCAGGACGTATTCGTTACCCCTAAGCGGAAAGAGACCTCCGATTACATCGAGGGACGATACGGCTAACGCGATTACACGGGATGCGGCGGCAGGCAATACCGGTCTTTTTCGACTCAATAGTTCCACTCAATGACAACTATGGATTTCAAGGGGTCGCTGTGACCAAAGCTCCAAAGGTCCTGGTTGTCGATGATGAACCGGCGATCCGGGAGATGGTCGGCATGGCGCTGACCAGCAATGGCTTCGAGTTCATGAGCGCGGAGAGCGCCGAACATGCCCGGCTCGACATCAAAAATTCCAAACCCGACCTGATTCTGCTCGACTGGATGCTGCCGGGCTTATCGGGCGTGGAATTCGCCCGTCAACTCAAGGATGATCCTGCGACGCGCGACCTGCCCATTATTCTGCTGACCGCGCGCTCCGACGAAACGGATAAGGTGCAAGGATTGGGCATCGGGGCAGATGACTACATCACCAAACCGTTCTCCCCGGTGGAAATGGTTGCGCGCATCAAGGCCGTGCTGCGGCGGGCGGCGCCAAGTTTGCCCATAACCGCGGTAGAAGTGGCCGGGCTGCGTCTGGATCCCGACAGCCACCGCGTCACGGTTCAGCAGCGGGACCTCTCCATGGGGCCGACCGAATTCAAACTGCTGTACTACTTCATGACCCACCCGGAGCGCGTGTTCAGCCGCGCACAGCTGATCCAGCAGGTCTGGGGCAACAATGTCTATGTCGAAGACCGCACCGTGGACGTACACATACGCAGGCTGCGCAAATCCCTCGAGCCGTCCGGTCACGACGGGATGATCCAGACCGTCCGCGGGGCCGGCTACCGGCTGTCGACGCGAGCCTAGAATGCCGCGTTGATCGCGGCGGGGCGCCGCTCCTACAAAATCATGGTGCGACATCGGGTATTCCTGTAGGAGGCCCGCC
>JAHEIO010000098.1:0-6404 GCA_024639325.1 Gammaproteobacteria bacterium | reverse complement strand
GGGCGCCGCTCCTACGAATATTCCGAGACACCTGTCCCGATCGATTCAAATCGTATAATGGTCCATCTGAAATCATGCTGATTGCCGAACCCTTTCCGAACCGCGCCCTGGCGACATGAACGAACACCTCAAATTCGAGCTCATCAGTCTGCTCGGGATCGCTCTGCTCGGCTTCCTAGGCGGCGCATTGTGGAACGCCACCCTGCCTTTTCTGCTGGCGGGATTTCTTGCTTATACCGGTTGGCACCTGTTCAACCTGATACGCCTTTCGCACTTGATCCTCAGTGGCAAAAAATTCCAGGATTCATATCCCCCGGGGTTGTGGGCGGTCGTCTACAAGAATGCATTCACACTCAGGAGGCAAAGTCGAAAGCGCAGACGCAAACTGTCTCGTTTTTTCAAGCGCTTCACCGAATCCGCCGCCGCACTCCCCGACGCCGCCGTCATCGTCGGGCAAAACGGCGACGTCGGGTGGAGCAACCCGGCCGCGGCCGATCTATTGGGTGTAACCTGGCCCCACGCCGCGGGCCGCAATCTGGCACAGCTGGTGCGGGACCCGGTGTTCAAAGAATATCTGGAGGCAGCGCAGCAGGATCGCCCGTTGGAGTTTCCATCGCCGGTCGACCAGGCAAAGATCCTTTCCGTCTACACCACACCGTTCGGCAAAAAGCATCAGCGATTGTTGATTGCCCGGGACATTACCCGGACCTACTATGTCGATCGCATGAGGCGCGATTTCATTGCCAATGCTTCCCACGAGCTGCGCACGCCGTTGACCGTGATCCGGGGGTTCCTCGAAGTATGGGACAGCCAGGAACAAATCGAGGAGACTCAGTCGCGCCCTGTGCGTCTGATGCTGGATCAGACGAAGCGCATGGAGGGAACGATCGACGACATGCTGACGCTCTCCCGCCTGGAATACAGCGACGAGCCGATTTCGAATGCGACCGTTTCCATGCCGGCGTTTTTGGATTCCATAGTAAAGGAGGCTACTGCGTTGAGTGCGGACAAGGGTCACGTGATCAGCGTGGACATCGAGGACGATCGCAATCTGAAAGGGGACGCAGCCAAGCTGCGGGAAGCAATTTCGAACCTGGTATTCAACGCCGTGCGCCATACCCCGCCTCGCACCACGATCAGGATAATCTGGAGCCCCTGCGATGAGGGTGCGCAGTTGATCGTGGAAGACAGCGGCGAAGGCATCCCGGCCCGTCATATTCCAAGGCTCACCGAACGCTTCTACAGGGTCGATCCGGCACGGTCCAGGGATTCAGGCGGGACCGGCCTCGGCCTGGCAATCGTCAGGCAGGTGCTGGAGCGCCACGATGCCGTACTGCTGATTTCGAGCAGTATCGGGGCCGGGAGCACATTCACCTGCACCTTCCCGGAAAAGCGTCTCGTTGGGGTGGGCGGCAGGGATGCGGTTGCGGCTGTGGATTCGAATCATACGGGATGGTGACACCGGGCCGGTACCCCATGTTGTGTCCGTCACAACCCTGTTATTTTGTCATAATTTTTTAACAGATGCCGTCCGGTTGCCTGCCCGGGATTGGACCGGCAAGCTGAATTCAGCCTGGCCCTCCCATTGTTCCCCGTTCAACCCGGCCTGCGCACTTTGCAACTCATTGAGATGTCGTTGTTTTTTTTTATCGGACCACGGTTTGGGATTCAAGAGCCGGCAAAAAATATTTCTTTGAGTTGCGTGATCTATTGATCTAGATCATCATGCCAACCCGTATTTTTGTTGTAATCAAAATTTAATAATATTGAGAATGTCCGGGGGGCGAGCCTTGCAGTGCGAGGTCGTAAGAGGATACCTCCCGTTTACCATGGATGATCGATTAGCGACGCTGTTGATGGTCCGTTGAAAACATCTTATGTTTGAGCTGTACCTGAAATTCCAGATTCAGCATTTCTTGCTGCCCCGAACGCAACTTAAGGAGTAAAAATCATGGCCAAATCGAGCACCCTGATGAGTATGTTCAGGCGTTCACCACTCAAGTCCCTGCAGGAACACATGCGCGTCGTCATGGATTGTGTACACGAGGTGCCGCCGTTGTTCGATGCGCTCATCGACGGTGACAAGGAGAAGTTCGCTTCGATCAAGGAGAAGATTTTCCAGCACGAGGCGGCCGCCGACAAGATCAAGAACGAGATGCGTGCGGGTTTGCCAAAAAGTCTGTTCATGCCCGTGGACCGGCGCGATCTGCTTGAGATCCTGCAGCTTCAGGACTCGATTGCCGATACGGCGCAGGATATAGCCGGCCTGCTGATCGAACGCCCGATGGAGGTGCCCGAAACGTTGAAAGAGCCAATGGTAAAGCTGGTGCGCCGCTGTGTGGATGTCTGCGATCAGTCGTCGAAGATCATAGAGGAACTGGACGAGCTTCTGGAGATGGGATTCCGAGGTCGTGAAGCCAGCCAGGTCGAGGAGATGGTTGACGTATTGAACCGGATCGAGGACGAAACGGACGAACTCGGCATCGATCTCACGCGCCGCTTATTCGCTCAGGAAGAAGGCATGAATCCCGTTTCAGTAATCATGTGGTACCGGCTGATCCAGTGGATTGGGGATCTTGCCGACTATGCCGAAAAAGTGGGTGACCGTCTGCGCCTGCTTACTGCTCAATAGGATCAAGTGAGCGCGATCCAAATATAACAGGCGCACTTGAACAACTTAACAATTAAAAACCACGAAACAAACCTGTAGAGAGGCAAGAAATGGACATTATCACTGTTTATGGCACCGCATTTCTCGTGATGGCGATCATCTTTGGTACCTACATGTGCTGGGGCATCGGCGCCAACGATGTCGCCAACGCGATGGGTACATCGGTCGGTTCCGGGGCGATTACGGTCATGCAGGCGATTATCATTGCCGCGGTGTTCGAGTTTGCCGGCGCCTTTCTGGCGGGCGGCCACGTCACCGCGACGATTCGAAAAGGCATCATCGATCCTGCGCCCATTATAAACAACCCGGAACTGCTGGTTTACGGAATGCTGGCGGCGCTGCTGGCGGCGGGTATCTGGCTGATGGTCGCCTCCAGCAGAGGCTGGCCGGTGTCTACGACGCATTCCATCGTCGGCGCCATCGTTGGATTCACCATGGCGGGTATAGGCGTCGACGCGGTGCAGTGGGCCAAGATAACCCAGATCGTCGCAAGCTGGGTGGTTTCACCGGTACTCGGCGGCACCATCGCCTTCCTGTTGATGATCAGCATCAGGCGCCTGATTCTCAATACCGATCAGCCCTTCGCCAACGCCAAGAAATGGGGGCCTGCCTACGTGTTTCTGGTTGGTTTCATCATTTCCCTGGTCACCATGTTCAAAGGCTTGAAGCACCTGAAACTGGAATTGTCCATCGGCATGAGTTTCGTAGTGGCAGTCGTCATCGGGTTGATCATCGCCGCCATAGGCTGGGCCTTGATCAACAAGGTCAAGGTCGATGAAACCGCCGACCGAGATTTTCACTTTGCCAGTGTGGAAAAAGTATTCACGCCGATGATGCTGTTCACGGCCTGTGCCATGGCGTTTGCCCACGGTTCCAACGACGTCGCCAACGGTATCGGGCCGCTGGCCGCCGTTGTCAGTATCGTGCAGTCCGGTGGTGAAGTCGCTCAGAAGGCCGCATTGCCCCTGTGGGTGCTCCTGCTTGGCGGCGCCGGCATCGTGGTCGGGCTCGCGACCATGGGGTACCGTGTGATGAAAACCATCGGCACCAAGATTACCGAGTTGACTCCGAGTCGTGGATACTGCGCCACCCTCGCCGCGGCAACCACCGTTGTGCTGGCATCGCGCACCGGCCTGCCGGTTTCCACGACGCATATTGCAGTCGGAGCGGTAATTGGTGTCGGGCTCGCCCGCGGCGTCGGTGCTATCGATTTGCGCGTAATCGGCGGCATCGTTCTGTCATGGATTGTTACGCTGCCTATCGGCGGGGTCCTGGCCGCGCTCTTCTTCTTTACGCTTAAAGGGATATTTGGCTAAGGGAATGCCATACAGGAAGGTTGGCAGGGACAAGCGGGCGATGACTCAGTGAGAAGGAGACTCTGATGGAATCGCCCGCAGCAAATTCTCCCGACGGCCCAGCCGGGGAGCGGGCCGGTACCGAGTTCGATCTATCCACCGGTGTCATCGATTTCAAAGTCAGGGAGCGCCGATCCGAACTGCTGAAATACGGCTGTGAAGTCGCCGCGGTCGGGCGACGCTACCGGGACACTCATGACAAGGTGTTCGGATTCTCCATGCGCAGGGTCCTGTCGGCACTACAACCCGACCTGATTCCTGACTATTTGAGGTTTGAATCAGAGCTCGATGCCATTCGGGAGGAATCCAGGCGCATCGAGCATGATATCGATCATAGCGGCCTGGAAGATCTGCCTCGACGCGCGAAGACGCCCCTAGCGTTTCGTGATGGGCTGCTGCAGTATGCGAGGGCCGTTGCCGATGCGGCAGCAAATCTTCAAGGTCTGTGCCGGTGTCTGCGGCGGGAAAGCCTGGGTGAGGCCGAATTCGCCGACTACAGCGAGGAGCGCTTGAGGCATGACCGGGCCGACTATGATGCATCGTTGCAGGAATACATGCGCTGGGGCACCCGATTGACGGAGCTGTCCGAGAAGCTTTAATCTGAAGGGATGCACACGAACCGTGTGGATTGAGACACCTGCCCCTCGGCGTTGGAGGATGGATTCCGGCCATGGCTAGAAAAAACGCTCTATTGGCATCGATATTCGAATCGATGGGGAAATCCGTCGATACGATAACGCCGGAGCCGGGGCAGCGACTGCGCCTGTCGGGCAGACGGTTGAGCATGCCGCTGCCGGCGAAACCGGTTGAAGTCGAACTCGGTAAGGAGCGGCTCCACATTCAAAAGGAAGTTCGCTGTGACGGATCGAGTCCGTCGAATCCACCGGATCTGGTCGTTTTCAATCCCGATTCGGACCCGGCGCGGATCAGCTATGTGTTGCGCATCAAACCTGGAGCCTGCCTGCACATCAGCCGAGACCAGCCGTACCAGGAGCACTTGTTCAACAAACCGCGCGAAGCCTTCCGGCGCAACTTCCAGGTTGAGCACGAAGGCGAGAACCTGGTGTTCCGGGATCCCGTTTCCGAATTGGGTACATTTATCACGTTGCTCGACCAGCAAATCGAACAGTCCCCGGTGATTGTTCAACGCGGTAAAGCAATCGATAAAATCGTTGAAGCATATGGCGGGCCTCTGGTAACGATGGATCAGGACGAGGCTCTTGACAACATTCAGCAGGTCAATGCGTTACTTGTAAAAGAATCGTTTCGCCCGCAGGACGCAACCGGTTCTCCGGGTGGCCTGTTGCAAATTCCCGAGGATGTTACGCCCGTGGTTATCGGGGACCTTCACGCCAACATCGACAATTTGCTGAAGATCCTCAGCGAGAACGCTTTCATGCAGGAGCTGGAAGCGGGAACGGGGGTGCTTCTATTCCTCGGCGATCTGGTTCAGCCGGATACGGAGCCCTACGACGAAATGGATCCCTCGGTATTGATGATGGATTTTCTGTTCAAACTCAAGACGCGTTACCCCGACGGGGTTTTCTTTCTGCGAGGCAATCACGATAGTTTCTCGACGGAGGTGCAAAAAGATCTGGTACCTCAGGCGGTGTTATGGCGCAAGAAACTCGAGGAATTGCGGGGCGCGGAGTACCGCGAGCACATGGAGCGGTTCTACGACCTCTGCCCCGTCGTAGCGCTGTCTGAGCGATTCGTTGCCTGTCACGCCGGTCCGCCGCTCGGTAAGACCAAACGGGACAAGATCATCAACATACGCCGCCATCCCGATCTGATGCACGATCTCACGTGGAACCGTATTCGACGACCCGGTCGTCCGTCCGGATACAGCGCGTCGGATGTGCGTCGATTTCGTAAATCACTGAAGCTGGACAAACAGCACACCTTCCTGGTCAGCCATACGCCGTATTCGGACAAGGGCACTCTGTGGTGTGATGTCGGCGGGATCGAGAACCATCATATACTGTATTCATCAAGACCGGGTTATGTCTCGGTATTTATCGGGGTCAATGGTGCGATGGTTCCGCAGGTGTACACCGCTGAACCAATGCTGGAATGGATAAACAAACGGACTGGCGGCACCAGTAGCTAGTGTTCCGTCTCGCAAACGGCGATCTGTTTTAATACCACGCGGGTATAAATAGTGGATTTTACTGGATTGCTTCGCTGCGCTCGCAATGACTGCGGTTGTCATCGCGAGGAGCTTGGTGACGTGGCGATCCAGTCAAGATCTGTACTCCGCAGGACAGGTGCCGATGAACGCCGGGCTGAAAAAATCGCCGGGAGCGATTTTTCGCGGTAGCCCCGAAGGGGTGAGGCGCTTAGGATGCGTCGAGCCAGTGAGATGCATAGCCGGTGCT
>JAHEIO010000235.1 GCA_024639325.1 Gammaproteobacteria bacterium | reverse complement strand
CGACTTGCCCCTTTATGACAGCGGCATCCAGCCAGTTTGGCTGAAGGTCGAAAACGGGAGCGATTCCTGGATTCGATATGCGCCGGTTGGAACCGACAGGGAGTATTTCTCCCCTCAGGAAGTCGCCTATGTTCACCGGGGTGCCTTTTCGGACGAAGGCAAAGTCAGCATGAACCACTATTTTTACGAGATGGCGATGCCGCGGAGAATCCCCCCGGGCGAGACCCGGTCGGGGTTCGTCTTCACGCATGCTCATCCGGGCACGAAGGCATTCAACGTGGATCTGTTCCGCGGAACCCGGGCGCAACATTTATCGTTTACGTTCTTTATTGATGTCCCGGGATTCAAGCCGGATCATTCCGAGGCCTATTTTCAGGAGCTCTATGCGAGCGAGGAGATCACAGATCTCAACAGGGAGGAACTGAGGTCTGAGTTGACGCGGATGGATCGTCAGACCCGGGATAGCCAGGGCGAAAATCTGAGCATGCCCATCAACGCTGTCGTCATCGGCGAACCGCAACAGGTATTGCAGGCACTCATCCGTGCCAACTGGGTTGAAAAGCCCCGAACCGAGGCTGCACTGGCAGCTGACCGGGAACTCCTGTTTGATCGCGTTGCCGACGTGGTTTTCATGAAGAACCTGAGCGCAAGCGGCGGGCGGAATGAGCTGCGATTCTGGTTGAGTCCGATGCGCGAAAACGACACGCCGGTATGGTTGGCGCGAGTGACACATTTCATCGGTGAAGGCAAAGGCCGCGGGCACCTGGACCCCGACCTGGATGAAGCGGCTGTCTATTTTGTCCAGGACATCTGGTACGGCCAGGGCCTCGCCGGATATGGCTGGGTCCAGGGACAGGGGCGGGTTCCGATCGACAATCAACAGCAGACTTTCGACGGCTCGTCATACTTCACCGACGGCCACGTGATCGTCATGTGGATGTCAGGTCCAGCGGTGTCGATGCTGGATGTTGACACCATGGATTGGGACGATGGCCCCGGGCGGTCCGCCCGATGAAGGTCGTCGGCAGATACGCCCTCGTCGCTGGCCTGCTTATCGCGGCTTCAGTGACTGCAAAGGCTGAAGGGCAGCCGAATGATCCTGCGTTTCTCGACCGGGCGCTGAGTCAGAGCAAAGGTGATGTCACGATTACCGTGGCGGTCCCGAGCGGCAGCGAAACAGAGGAACTGTTTGGTGTACCGCTCTACAAAAGAAAAATTCAGCCGGTCTGGCTCGACATTGCCAATAATCGCGAGTCCGCGATCACGTTTCTTCCTTTGGGCCTGGACCCGCGATATTTCACACCGATCGAGAGCGCGCTGCTCGGATCGGGCGGCGCCGACAAGGCGGACCTTGCGATTCGGAAGTTCTTTTTCGAGCGCAAGATGAATATTTATGTCGAGCCGGGAGAGAATCGCTCGGGATTCATGTTCACGCAGCTGCAGGAAGGCACCAAGTCATTCAATGTCGATGTCTATACCGACGAAGATCAGATCGTTAACTTCACGTTTTTCGTGCCGGTTCCAGGGCTGCGGCTGGATCATCAGGCTGTGGATTGGGACACGCTGTATCCTGCTGGCGACATTCGCGAGCTCGACAAAGACGAGCTCATTGAAGCCCTTCGTGCCATGCCCTGTTGCACGACGGACAAAAAGGCCGAAGGAACGGGCGATCCCCTCAATCTCGTGGTTATCGGCAGCGCGAACGATGTTTACTACGCATTTATACGGGCAGGATGGGACGAGACGGAAGTCATCAGCCGATCGTCGTTGACCAAGATGGCCAAATCATTCGTCACCGGGAGCGAGTACCGGTACTCACCCGTAAGCGGGCTGTACGTGTTTGGCCGTCCCCAGGACGTAGCGTTGCAAAAGGCGCGAGACAGCATCAACGAACGCAATCACCTGCGGCTGTGGATGACGCCATTACGATTCGAAGGCGTCCCGGTATGGATAGGCCAGATCAGCCGCGACATTGGCGTGCGTTTTACGACCAAGACCATTACCACGCATAAGGTCGACCCGGACGTGGACGAGACGCGAGAATTCCTGGTCGAGAACCTGGCCTATTCCCAGGCGCTGGCAAAACTGGGATATGTGGATGGCGTCGGTGCCGCATCGCTGGAGGCACCACGCGGCAACCTGACCGGTGATCCGTATTTCACCGATGGCAAGCGTGTCGTGTTATGGATTTCTTCGCAGCCAAAAGACTTCGACGATATCGAGGACCTCGACTGGGGCGCCCAGCCGCTGCGCTGAGTGAGGTCTGTTATTTCGGCAACGATGGTCTGACATTGCCGGCTAATCTTTACTGGCGTGAGCATAACGGAGCCTGGCTTATTGAGGAACTTGGGTATTGTTGCATCGGTCGAAACAATGGTGCGGTAGTGTCAGGTCAAAGGACGCTCGAGTGAAGTGCAGTCGACTTATCGTAATCGTGGTTCTTCTGGCGGGTGGGTGCGTAACCGAATCGCCGAAAGATATATTGAACGACTACGAAGAAGTCGATGCTACGACCGTCCTGGATGCACCCACCTCCAAACCCGGTACATTTTCACCGCAGACTCGAGCGATCGTCGCCAGAGGTGAATACCTGGTCGAGATACTCGCCTGTGGTTCTTGCCATACCGACGGTGCGTTGGCGGGTGATCCCGATTTCGATCGGACGTTAGCGGGTTCAAAGACGGGCATCGCTTTTACGAATCCCCTGGGCGAAGAAAGACCCGGCGTGATCTATCCACCCAATATCACGCCCGACAAAAAGACCGGAATCGGCGATTGGACGGACACGCAGATCGCGAACGCAATCAGGGCCGGCATTGGTCGGCATGGTAGCCGGCGCCTGGTATCCATGCCCTGGCGAGGCTACGCGAAGATTTCTGAAGATGATGTGACCGCGATCGTCGGCTACCTGCGGACCATCGATTCGGTGCGGCATCAGGTCCCTGACGAAGTTCAGCCCGGGCGGATCGCGAGTTATCCCTTCGTTTACTACGGTGTGTATCGCAGCAAGCCCTGACGAAAGACAGCCACTGAAGCCTTGACGGAAAGAAGTGACGCAGGTCGTTGGTCTTCTTTCCCGGCTTGTGCGTCGAAAAGTTTCTTTATGTGTGGATGGATCTCGACCTGGGGGAGGGCAAGCGTGCTCACACCCTCGCCTGAATGTACTGGCTTCCCAATCCGCTGTTTCCGTTTATCGGGTTTCGCGTGGCGTTGCCACGCACACACCCCGAGATCGAAATTGAATAGTATTGAATCTAATCTTCCGTATTGGGCTCGGGGTCGGCTTCAAGTGTTGCCTCAAGCAGCGCCTCGGCAATCTTCCCGGGAGTCGCATTATCGCTATTGGCCATCACCACCACTCCGATTTCGTTGTCGGCATCCAGTAGCAGGTGCGCGCGATGAGCGGCAAACCAGCCGTCGTGACGCGCGACAGTTCTCCCCGCCACCCGGGTAATTTTTAGACCGAGCCCCCGGCCGGAGGACTGGCGTTCGTATATCCGCGCGCGC
>JAHEIO010000234.1 GCA_024639325.1 Gammaproteobacteria bacterium | reverse complement strand
TTGCATTTCAATTCGAGCCATCCCTAGGCCCGGCGCCGCTGACGCGGGCCGGGCGGTTAAGCTCTCACTACTAGTTCGAGGTCGGATTGCTCTGCAGCGTCTGCAGCACCTGGTCAAGGTTAAAGCTCCCGGGTTTCTGGCGCGGCGGGAATTCCTTATAAGTCGCCAGATGCTGTGCGACGTAATCCACCGCGGGCAGGATCAGGTACGCGCGATCAAAGCGCCACATGTTGTACATCTCGGCCTCTTCCTCGGCGCGCTCGAAGGGGTCGCCACGCATGTCGAACAGTTTCGGCACCCGCAGCGTCACCAGGGGCTCCTGCCATACGGCAAAGCCATGCGCACGTTGCTCCATGAATACCATCTTCCAGCGGTCGAAGCGCAGGCCGGTGAGGTTGCCGTCATCGGACCAGTAGAAGAACTCCTTGCGCGGGCCCTGATCGGCCTCACCCTTGAAATAAGGCAGGAGGTTGTAGCCATCGAGGTGCACCTTGTAGTCCCGGCCCATCGCCTGGTGGCCAGTCAGGAGCTTATCCTTGATGTCGGGCTCGCCCACGGCCGCCAGAATGGTCGGCAGCATGTCTTCGTGCGAGAACACATCGTTGTAGACCGAGCCGGGCTTGATCACGCCGGGCCACTTGATCAGCGTGGGCACGCGGTAACCGCCATCCCAGTTCGAGTTCTTCTCGTTGCGAAACGGCGTACTGCCACCGTCAGGCCAGGAAAACGTCTCCGCGCCATTATCCGTGGAGTACATGATGATGGTGTTGTCGGCGATGCCGAGTTCGTCGAGCTTGTCCAGCAGCTGCCCGACATGCTTGTCGTGCTCGACCATGCCGTCGGCATAGATGCCCAGGCCGGTAACGCCCTCGGACTCTTCCTTGAGATGCGTGAATACATGCATCCTAGTGGAGTTCCACCACAGGAAGAACGGCTTCTTCGCGCTGACCGCGCGCTCGATGAAGTCGATCGCGCCGGCGTTGACCTCTTCGTCCACGGTCTCCATGCGCTTCCTGGTCAGCGGACCGGTGTCTTCGATCTTGCCGTCAGCGGTCGCCTTGATGACCCCGCGCGGCCCGAATTTCTTCTTGAACTCGGCACCCTGCGGATAATCCGGGTGTTCCGGCTCTTCCTCGGCGTTCAAATGGTAGAGATTCCCGAAGAACTCATCGAAGCCGTGGTTGGTCGGCAGATGCTCGTCGAGGTCGCCAAGGTGGTTCTTACCGTACTGGCCGGTCATATACCCGTGATTCTTGAGGAGCCCGGCCAAGGTCGGGTCTTTCTCCGAGATGCCTTCCTTCGCGCCCGGCAGACCGACCTTCAGCAGGCCGGTACGAAACGGACTCTGGCCGGTGATGAACGCGGCGCGGCCAGCGGTGCAACTCTGACCGCCGTACCAGTCGGTGAACAGTGCGCCCTCGTTGGCGATGCGGTCGATGTTGGGCGTCTTGTAGCCCATCATGCCGCGGTTGTAAGCGCTCGGATTATGCCAACCGATGTCGTCGCCCCAGATCATCAGGAAATTCGGTTTGTCTGCGCTGAAGGCAGGAAAACTGATAGCGGTCGAAGCGAGCAGCAATGTGCTCATCCAAATTTGACAAAAACGCTTCTCGATCCATTTCATCGTGGCTTCTCCTTTGGGCTGGTATTCGAGCGCCCGTCGCTCTGTTAACGACGAGGCTGTCAGAACCTAGACAGCATTGGCTTTACGGGACACAACGGGTGACATCATCACCGCCTCTTAATTGACTCTCAATACTCACATGCGAATCCAGCGTGTTTATACCTTAAAACAAACACCCAAATCACCGAGTTCACGCGGGGTTTCGCCCTCGGTCTGAAACGGCCCCTACTTCATTGGCCAAGCAGACGATGCGATCCGGCCGTTCGCATTGAGAATCCTTGCCTTATCTGCAAATTACTCTTTCATTAAAAACTAAGTGCAAAAGAAGCGTAGACATAATCACCTTTGACGCGATTATCCGCATGATAGTCGTGCAACCATTTGGCGATAAAATAGACATCTTTACCGGAGATATTCTTAATGTAGGATATGACTGGGCCTATGCCAGCGCTTTCACCCTTGAAACTGCCTAAACGCGCTCCATCGCCACTATCCGCACCAATTTGCTTGTAAAAGTAGCCATTAACACCAACGGCAAAAGCTTCCGAGAAAAACTGGTTTAACACGTAGTCGAGATGAATCTCGTCGCCCGACTGGTAATCGGTATCATTATTTTCTGTATTGTATCCATACCCAATTACAACAGAGTAATCCTGACCCTTTTCTTCATTAAAATAGGTGGCGGCTAGATCCACTTCGTACGTCCAATAGTTCATACCTGTATTCGCCAGATCATCTTCGTCATAATCCCCAGTGGGGGTCACGAGATAGTTATTTAAAGAAATATGAAAATTCTCATGATTCCAGTACATCATGGCGGATAAAGTCGTGTCCCCAAGCCCGGTATGATCGTCATCGAAGTCAGCGGTTAGACTTCCCACCCGGAGGCTTGCGTCAATGTCTGTGTGTCCTATTGACGGGGTAATCGCAAAGGCCACCGGCGCGCCGAAAACTTTGAAGTCGGGTTTGTACAGAAAGGTTAAATAGTCATAAATAAGCGTTACATCTGCATCGGCTTCGATAAGACCGGAACGTATCGATTCGCCGATATCTCCAGAAAAGTAAAACGTGTCATTTCTAAAAGAAAAACCATCAGGCGGCTCCATCGCAAGGGCCAGGTCGCCATAAAAGCCGGGGATATAATTGCTAAGGCCGCCTTCCGCTGCAAACGACTGGGTTGCTATCGTTACGAGAATAATCAGAGCAATGAAAACTTTGTTCACGGTTGCCCTCCCTTTAGTGCACTGAATCACACCTGCATGACTACCGGAATGGATTGGGTATCACCGGGATAAATAGCAACCGGAAGTTCCAGTCCGATCCAACATTGTCCGGTGCGATAAAGCTGTACTGGATTTCCGCCGCAACCCGTAGCGGTAGCCTGCCGGTTTTATAGACGTTCGAATAACCAAGGCCGACCGGCAGGGTTAATGCATCGTCTTTATCCGCTTTCCAGTCGTAACGGATATTCGGCGTCATACCCACCAACTCCGTTTTGCTGAGGCGGTAGTTGAGGAAATACTGGATATCCGGATGGCTGGTGTCTTCGCGGTCGTCGTCACCCGCATAGGATCACCAGTGTTGCGCGAACGCGCCGTAGTTCCATCCCCCCACGTCTTTTGCAAGGTTCGCCCACAGGCACGCCCCGGGCCGGCTTGCCACTTACCCTGCCCGAGCACATCCTCTGCGGCCGTCGGAAAAATCTGGGTCACGCCAACCCCCCAGATGGTACCGTCCAGACGATTGGGGCCGAGCATTGTCACCAGAGCAGTATCACCGAGGCCGCTGGTACGATCATCAAACGCCGTCGCCGCGATTGCGCTCAGGTCATCATCAGCGATGATATCGTCCAGCGAATTGCCAAAGAGCTGTCCAACATCCTTGT
>JAHEIO010000233.1 GCA_024639325.1 Gammaproteobacteria bacterium | reverse complement strand
GGTTCGCGCCCTCAAGTGCCGCTTATCTCCAACGCTATAGGGCTTAATTTTCGCTCGAGAAATTGCGTCTCTGAATGACCTTCGGTTAAGGTGAAGCTTCAAGCATTGGAGTTTAACGTTATTTGAAATGGGGGTGTTATGAATAGCGGAAACTATTCTCCCAAGTCACGTTTAGTGGCGATTTTACTTTGTTTTTTCCTAGGGTTTTTGGGGCTGCATCGCTTCTATGTAGGGAAAGTCGGCACCGGTATATTGATGATTGTTACATTAGGGGGTTTAGGGCTTTGGGTTCTAATTGACCTCATCATCATTCTTGTTGGCTCTTTTTCCGATAAACAGGGTAAATTCTTGTTTTATTGGTTGGAACCAGGGTCAACTTAGGTTCGCTATAGCCCTATAACCAGTTTGGGCAGCACGCTCACTTTGTTTGCTGGACGTGCGTACCGCGCGCCCGCTGCCACAGGCGTTATGCTCATCCCGCGAAAGCGGACCTCAATATCGAGATTACCCATCAGCAGCTACTCGCTGTTTCATCATCCTATAGTCAAACTGTGTATGTCCGTGGGCGATTTGCGGGCGTAGCGGGACTAAGTCGCAACCGGCCCCTGAGGGTCGGTTCCGGACTGTTGGAAAACGTTTATGTTTCCTGTTCCGGATCGTCATCGAAAGGCGGTTGTCCCCGTCAAAGCGGACCGAGAAAACTGGGCTTTAACATGGGAGTCTCACCGCACCCTGTCCGTCAGTAATCGACCAACTCCAGACGATACGACCACAATCGCGACGCCACGGGTCGCTTCGAGAAGTAGGTCGCACCAACGGTGCGAAGGCGCCGTCTCTTAGATACTCCGGGTCCAACGCCTCGCAGGCGTTGGTGGTGCGTTTGTCGTCATGGCCCGCGCCTCCTGCAACTGAACGCCACCCGGCGCTTAACCTGCCATCCGGGCCAGCGCGCCACCCGTCAGCACATTGCCGGCGAATGGCATAGAGGTTATCCTTCTTATCCGTCCTTACGACTGGCAGGCGTGCCTATTGGGGCGTTCGAGGACCGCCGGGTCACCGCGCTGCTTACTCTTCCAAAGCACCGCGCGCGATTTACCTGTTATCCTTCGGCTATCCTCAATACCAGCATCAAGGTAACGTCTCAGATTGACGAGGAAGATGCGTATGACAACTAAAGGTTCGCGAGCCCTTCGACAGCTGCTTCGGTGCGTGAATGACTTCGGGGGTTCATCCGGACAGCGCAAGCTTGACCTGCTTCACACCTTGACGAGATATAGGCTCTCAGGGGCCAATGAGATCTTGCGGTTCCACGAGGCGTTGTGTTTTCTGCGCGCATATCCCGACGATGCCATATTGCTCGGACAGGTTGAGGTAATGTTGTCAGCTTTCGCCGACCGAGGCGATGTTCGCAGGCACCGAAACGCACTCGCCAATACGGGTGTTGCAGGAACATCAATTCATTTTCGGTTCTTCGCGGCAAGCGCACATTGGCTGGCCCGGCGTTGGGGCGAGAATCTCGTTATCGATTGGGTGGAGTTCGAAAACACGTCCCAAGTTGAGACATGGCTCTCGTCGCTGGCGTTGTTTTGCGAGACACCGGGCTTGGACGAATTCGGATTCGAGCTTTCGGAGTGGCTTGACCGACTGAAGGGACCTGACGAAACCGACGCGGAATTCTTGCTGCGGCGAATCGAGCGTCTGCGCATGCATCCACAGGCTCGCGAAATCCTGCTCGACGAGTGGGACCTTCCGCTATGCCTATCACCAGGCCCAGACACCCCGGCACGCACGAGAGAAAAGCACAACAACGTAAAGATTACCTACCAGACCCAGCCGCTGGTACGCGCCAGGCCGACACGGACTCAAATCAAGCGACGGGGTGTCACGCAGCGTGTTCTGGACGCTCGTGAAGGACACCAGATAGTAGAGCTGGCGCGCTGCACGATGGCAACCCGTAGTCGTGACCTGGACGCGTTCGCCTACGGATCAAGACATGATGTTGCGATGCTCGATTGTGGGGACGGGCTGGCGATCGCGTGTATCGGAGTAGTACCCGAGCGCCGCCTGTTTCTGGAGACGATGTACGGATACCTGGTGTTGAGAAACGGGGTACCGGTGGGTTACGGAACCGTGACCGGGTTGTTCCAGTCCGCCGAGATTACGTTCACCATCTTCGATACTTTTCGCTCCGGGGAGGCGTCGATTATTCTCGGCTGGGTTCTGACTGTCGCCTGGCGTCTTTTCGAAGCGGATACCATCACCGTTACCCCCTACCAGATCGGCCAGAACAACGAAGATGCGGTCCGCTCCGGCGCGTGGTGGTTCTATTACAAGCTAGGCTTCCGACCCCGAGAGCCTCAAACACGGCGCATCATGCGGGGTGAGCTAAGGCGTATGAAGTCAAAACCCACGCACCGCTCGAGCCACGCCACTCTGAGAAGGCTTGCCGAAAGCAATGTCTTCCTGAATCTCGACGAGTCTCGCGACGATGTCCTTGGCGTGCTGCCACTGGCGAACATCGGCTTACACGTCTCCAGGTTTCTTGCCGACCAGTTCGGTGCGGACCGCGAGCGGGCGACGCGAACATGCTCGATCGAGGCGCGCAAACTGTTGGGGGTGCGTTCCCATGCCCGCTTTTCGCCCAGCGAGCGCCGTGCTTGGAATCACTGGGCACCGCTGGTCATCAACTTGCCGAACGTGACCCGCTGGCACGCCGCCCACAAGCGCAGCCTGGTGGCGTTAATACGAGCCAAGGGGAGCCTTCGTGAGCTGACTTATCTCCAGCGGTTTAACGGACACCGGCCCTTACAGAGCGCGCTGCGCGACCTCGCCGAGCGCGACATCTGATTCGCATCGGACATCAAGGCGTTGAGGCGGCGCGATCAGTCCAGATTCATATTTGTGCCGCATGTCCGAGCACATCGTTTAAGGTCAACCGGGTAAAGCAGTCGCGCGCCTGTTGATGGCGAATTGGTATTGTCACATTAACGGCGGGTTTGGCACACTGAGTCTATAAAAAACAAAAGATAAGTTGTACCGCCGGCATCGCTTTCCGCCAGTCATCATCCAATACACAGTGTGCTCGATTCGAGTGGTGGGCGTTGAAAACAAATATAACTGCTTTCAAGTTTTACAAAAATGTTGGCGCAAAGGATGTAGAAGAACTATCGGTGTTTCGTTTAGATGCGGAGGGAATCAGCGAAGTTGCAGCCGACTACATCGAGGGAAAAAACGGCCATTCGTCAACGCGATGAAGACTGTGGCCAAACCGACTACGGTTCCGGGCTAGACTAGTTTGCGAAAAAACACCCGGTTGAAGCCATCCTTTTGCTTTCTTTTGGTCTCCACGTAGCCGAGTCTGGGATACATCTGCAAGTTCTCGATCATCGCTTCATTAGTGTATAGCTCGACTGCATTCAACCCAGCCTTCTTCGCGGTTTGTTCTACATACTCAAACAAACGCTTGCCGATACCCTTTCCTGCCTGATCCGGCAACACCGCCACGTTCTCAAGATG
>JAHEIO010000097.1 GCA_024639325.1 Gammaproteobacteria bacterium | reverse complement strand
CTGTTCCGGTGGCCCTGACATGAAAAGCACTCGCCGGGAGGACCCGTTCGATGCTCGGTCACCACGTTGCGATCGAGCCGCGATTAACTTCTTTCTTCTTTCCGGGGCATGTCGCGTGCACACGCGAATACACCGGAAAATCGTTGCGAGGGGTGGGAGAGAGGAAAGAGGGAAAGAAGAGTGAAAAGTGTGTTATTTACGTTCTTTTTCAATCAAACTTCTTTCTGACTTCTTTCCGTTCTTTCGGCTTCTTTCCGATCGTCGGCATCCACCGCCGGAGCAACCTCTTTCCAACCGCGACCTTCTTTCCTGGCCGCGGATCTCTGCTAGGGACGGTTCAATCGGTAGTGGGTTCCGGACCGGCCCGCAGTCGATTCACTTTCGACGATGATGTCACCCCGTTCCGCCAAGGTTGCCATTAGCTTCTTGAATAACACAGCTTCCATTGCCATCGCTTTGAGCAACTTGCTGTGGCTGATCGTGCGTGTCTTCTCTTTGCGAATCTTTGCAAAAACCTTCAAGCAGTCCGTTTCAAATAGGCTCTCCGCCACGTGTGATGAAGCCATGAATAGCATCCGCTGCGTCAGGTGATCAATCAACGTCATCGCCCAGTTGGCCGCCGCTTCGTTGATCACCGGTGATTCGTGGTTCGCACTGACGGCGTACAACAACGCCAGCTTGCGAGTCTGTTCGTTGACGCGGCCCCAGACTGTTGTCCCCACCGAGTCATTCTTTCGTTCTGCCTTCGCGTACTCGTTCTCAGCTTTCAGTCGCGACGCAATGAGAAGTTCTTTGGCCGCATCGTCGTGAGGCACAATTATCGGTCGCGGATGCCAAGGGCCAAGGTTGCCGCTGCCGGGTTGGTAGTCTGCCCACCAGCGAGCCACGTTCATGATCTCCTCGGGCACCTCGGCAATCTTCGGCTCCTGTCCACGGCCGCGCTCTCCGCATTCCAGGATCATCATGCGGGCGAAGAAGCCGTTCGTGAGCATTCGCTCCGACAATGCGGCGTAGTAATGGTTTGGTATCGCGGTTCCGAAGACTACCAAGCATGGCTGGTCGATCGTTCCCGGCGATTCCTTGCCCGCTTTCCGCCGCATGGGATACACCGTGTTGGCCGATGAATACATTGTCAAAAGCGTGGAAAGAACGTTTTCGTAGCGAGCGTCGTTAGATTTCTTGATCGACTGCAACATGCCATCGACCTCGTCGGTTTGAAACAGCATCGAGGGTGTCAGATGTAGTGCATCCTGAATGCCTTCGCCGGATGCGAATCGTTCACCAACGCAATTTGCCATGCCGACGCGATGTAGTATCTGCACGTTTAATTTTCGCGGCCAATCCTTGCCGGCGGCGGAGTGAGCGAGTCCCAGCAGATACAGATTCGTTCGATTGTCGCCGGGGTCACGCACTTTGCGTCCAGCCAGTGTGGCGAGCAACCCCATGGCTCCGGCGAAAGCGAGCGTCGGATTTGGATAAGGGGCCGTGTCGAGGCAATGCGACATGACATCGGAGATGAAGCCGGGAACTTGGAGCAACGACTCGGGAACGGGGCCAGGGTCGAAAAGTTCTGGCTCCGGTGCCGGCCTCGCCACCGGTTGGCCCGCACTTGAAAGGCCGTCCAGAAAGCTCGTCAGATCTACGTCGCTGTCGGCCGCTTGCCCATAGCCTTCGGACGCAAGCTGCCGCGTGGCCGCGGAAAAATCGCCTCCGTGCTGGAGCATCGTGTAGACGGCGAAGGGCGAGTACGAATCCTTTGGTTCAAACGGAGCCGCGTTGGAACTGAAAACAAAGAACACGCCATCTTTCAACGTCGCGCTGCAACCATGGGTCTTACCCGGACGACACCAATGCTGGTTGTGGCCACCGCGTGTCAATCTCCAACCAGTTGCCGAGAGAACCGCAGCCACGTCACCACGTGCATTATAATCGTCACCCGGTTGGGTTCCGTCGCTGGTGGTCTTCTTTGCGGGTTTCTCAGGTACGACCTCGCTGGCAGGCTTCGCTTCATCGAAAAGACAGGCCGCCTCCACCATGATGGCCCGCTCGTCGATCGAAATGATGGGCAGATTCGTCAAATCGCCTTGTAAGACAACGTATCCCGGCGAGGGATCACACATCACCAAGCTGCCCTCGCCAAGCGTTTCGATCAATGTGTCCTTGCCGCTCACTTTGGGAGAGATCGTGCGAGCCAGCACCGTGCTACCTGGCGTGATCAACTCGTTGTGATAGAAGACATGGCGTCCGCCAGATTGTGATTTCTGTACGACGATTCGATGCAATAGTCTCGAATCTCGTTCGGCGACCACGTCACACCACGCCTCAAACGCTCGGCCGCCTTGATCAAAGTCGAGCACTTCCAAACTTCCCGACGCCGCGCCGGTCAAAATGCAGATTGCTTTCGCTGAAGTAAACCAGATCTCGTTCTGTTTTTTGGTGGGCGGCTTGCCACGGTACTGCTTGTACGATTGGAGCGTTGGATGTTTCGTCGCAGAATCCGCCGGAAGCACTCGGAATCCGGCGTCGATGTAGCGATGGGCGACATCGAGTAGCGAATGTGCCGCATCGGGATTTGTTTGCGTCGTCATGTAGGAACTCCTTAACCGTTCAGTTTTGTTTGAGGTTTGCGATCCGCGTCCATGCGGCGGAGTTCGCTTTTGATGTGAGTCAGATCGCTGGCCGAGAACACGCGGGCGTGGCCGGCCCAGCCGATCGGTTCGATGCTTCGCGAGCGGATGATGTATTCGACTCGGTGGACCTTGGTGTCCAACCGCCGGGCGATCTCGCCGACGGTTAGCAACAACTGGGGTTGCGACATAGATTTCCTTGCTTCTTGCTGGGATCTCCACAACGAATGCCCGATACGAGAAACGGTGGAGACACGAAAAGAGACGGACCAGTGGTCTGCGATGCCGGATTACCCGTGATGAAGTGTCCGCGGCAGACTCTGAAGAAACTCGCGGCCACGTTGGCGTCGCGAGTGTTTGGCTGGCTAAGAAGTTAGGTTGATGGCTGGCTGATTGGATGCGGCCTGCGATCGAGGCAGCAGGATTATGCGAATCGAAGTCGCTCTGTCAAGTTTTTTGTTCGGGCTGCCAGTAGAGCGACGCCCTTGATCGTTGAAGGTTGATTTGAGACCGTCAATTACTGGTTTTTCGACGATGCATCGCCGGTCTGATTCGGAGACTCGAGATAGCTGCTTCTTCCACCCAATGTGCAATCTACAATTTGAAAATGCAAATCAGCATCCAATCTGCGATCGAGCGACCATGGAAAGCACCGGAGGATACGGTGCCTTCGGCGTGCGGAGGAAGTTGGGTCTTGGAAATTCCGGAGAGAGTCGCGTTCGCTCGTGTAAAAATTGTAATTTTGCGAAGAAAATGTTCTCGGGTCGACCAAGTTCATAGGACTGACAAGATTCCATCGTGGAGGACGCAATCGGCGTCCATCCGGCGGAGTTCGCTGACGATGCGTTCGAGCGACGCGCGCGAAAACACGCGGGCGTGCCCGGCCCAGCCGACCGCAGGAATCTGTCGTGATCGAATGACGTATTCGACGCGATGAATTTTTTCGTCGAGCTGGCGTGCGATCTCGCCGACCGTTAGTAGCGATTCAATCTGCTCCATCGTTCACTCCTTGTTTGCATATTGTGATGACACGTTGTTTGCACCATGCCCCACATCCAATAATGGCCCGCTATCTATAGACCTACCGGGTGCGGTGACGATTTGGCGAACAGTTCAGGCAAGAATCACCAGAAAAGACTGCCCCTCAGGGTTACATAGGCAAAAGCATTGGGCGGATAACCAAATTCTCAGACACAAGAGTGAGGAAGTTTCTCCTCCCTTAGGTTATCTATGCGTTTTGCCGGATTCGTGGCACGAGTTTGTTCGTCCTCTAACCCTTGAACTACCCGCACCAGAGGCAAACTGACGGCGAATCGCGGAAACTTTTTAGATGGTTTCCCGCTGGTTCGCGACGCTACATCTGGAGCAGCTTAGCGACCACGCGCAAATCGCATCGGTGTAAAACACCGAACGCAGTTTGGTCGATTTGTTCGCCAATTCGGTTGGTCCACCCGAAGTCACGAGGAGTACGAAAAAAGTTGCGTCGGTCGCGCCACCGACGGCACTTACTTGACGGCACAAAGCGATAAATAGCCTTGAGCTGGAATTACAAGCAACTCCTCCAGCGGGGACCGAGGCGAACGAAGTTCTCGTCGGGCGAGGCAGTTGCTCAGTCGTCTAAAGGATATTGATCGCGCACAGGAAACGATAGAACGAATCGCAGGGATGAAGCTCATGGCACCACGCGACGTAACTGCCCGTTACTGCCGCCAACCAGGATGCTGCGATCTGTAGGGTGAATGGCAACCGCGTAGGCCCATTCATCGATTGCGTACAGAGTTTGAGTGACCATCACTTCATCGGGATCCACGACTCTGATTCGGCCATCAACACAAGACGCCACGATTCGTGAACCATCGCTCAACCAGGCGATGTCCAGCGGCTCGGCGTCGAGTCGTACGTAACGGACCATCCGACCGATGGTTGGTTGCCAGAGACGGATCGTGCGGTCGCCAGCGGCCGAGGCGATCATCGGCAACCCGTCCATGCCAGGGCGCAAGGCCAGAGCGTGGACCGGTTTGATGTGCTGGTTCATGCTGCGAATGAGCTCTCCGGATTCCAAGTCCCAGACACGCACTGACTGATCGATTCCCGCACTGATGAGTGTCTTGTTGTCCGTGAGCAGGCAAAGCGCATGGATACTTCGCGAATGGCCTTCCAAGGTAAGAATGGGATTGGTCGGCATCTCCAAATCCCAGAGTTTGATTTCACGGTCGATACTTGCGGTTAGAAACCGAGTCTCATCAACCCAGGCAACCGACCGTACGGAATCGCTGTGGTCATCGAACTTTGTCAAAAGCTCTCCGGCTGGCCAGGAAAGTATTTCGACGATCCCGTCCTCGGACGGATTCCCGCCGCCGATGGCGATGCACTTCCCACTCGGTGAGTATTCGACACAGTGAAGGTTCGATGCGGAAGTCTTGATAGTTCGCAGCCGATCCAATGCCGGCCAAGCAAACACGTGCAATCCCGACTGAGACACCGCAACAACAGATTTTCCATCGGGGGAAAATGCCACAGCGGTAATCGGAGACTCAGTCGCGATGCGCGCGGACTTCAGCGAGCGTTCCGCGTCGACTTGAGCTTCATCCGTAGGCTGATGTTGGTTCAACGTCCCACGCCCTGTCTGTTGGGCGAAGCTCGTCGTGGTGATCGTCACGGCCAACAACAGGGAGATGTGCAGGCTTCTCATGTTTTCGCTTTCCGAAAGTTCCGCTTTCCTAGGGAACGAGGGGCACGTTTTTAGCCAAGTAGTTCCGAAATTATCGTTGCACCATCCGGCGCGACACGAACGGGCCGACCGTCGCTTGTGTGTAGTTCGTGCGCGGGATCAATGCCAAGCAGCGAATAGATCGTTGTAGCCAAGTCCGACGGCGTGACGGGATTGTCATCGGGCAATTCTCCAAGCGAATCGCTACTGCCGATGACTTGTCCGCCCGCAACTCCGCCACCGGCCAACGCAACACTGAAGACGTTGGGCCAATGGTCGCGACCGCCGACAGAGTTGATCTTCGGTGTGCGCCCGAATTCGCCCATCACGACGACTAATGTTTCGTCCAGCATTCCGCGTTCGGATAGGTCCTCAATCAGAGCGCTGAGAGCTCGGTCCAATGATGGCAAATGCGCGTTACGATCCGTCGGATATCGGCGTTTGAGTTGGATAATATTCTGATGAGTATCCCAGCCGCCGCTGTTGACCGTGACAAACGGGACTCCTCGTTCGACCAGGCGTCGCGCCAATAGGCAACTCTGTCCAATGCTGCTGCCGCCACTGCGGCCGTAGCGATTTCGGACATTCTCTGGTTCATCTGACAGTTTGAAAGCGCCTTTTGCGGAAGGCGATGCGATTAGGTTGTAAGCTTGTTCAAGGTCCGGATCAGACTTCTGAGAAGCCGAGACGTCTTTGGCACGACTAAATTCATCGAACGCATTCACAATCTTTCGGCGGCGATCAAGGCGTGTGAGGTCTAGCCCTCGATAGAAGTCGAGGTCGCGAACCTTAAAATCGGGGCGTTCGGGATTGCCGCCTACGGAAAAGGGACGCGTGGCACTTGGCAAGAACCCATTCCCGCTCACGTTTCCGCTGAAGTCTGGAACTGCGATGTGAGGCGGAAGCACGCCCGACCGTTCTCGCACATGGGCGAGAGTTGCCCCAAATGTTGGGTACTCCAACGCGGGCGAGGGCTTGTACCCTGTCATGAGATAGTGCGTGCCGAAGTTGTGCTCACCAAGTGGAGAGGTCATGGACCGAATAATCGCCAGCTTGTCCATCACTCCGGCAGTTTGTTTGAGGCACTCGCTGACACGGATGCCTTCGACATTGGTCGCAATGGTCTCCAGCGGGCCGCGAACCTCCTTCGGTGCATCCGGCTTCGGGTCAAATGTCTCAAGATGACTTGGGCCGCCGTCCAGCCAGATCAGAATGC
Organism: Gammaproteobacteria bacterium; assembly: GCA_024639325.1. Classification (GTDB taxonomy): domain Bacteria; phylum Pseudomonadota; class Gammaproteobacteria; order Arenicellales; family JAANXG01; genus JAHEKE01. The sequence continues at coordinate 6,621 of JAHEIO010000097.1, read as the reverse complement.
AAGACTTCGCTCTCGCAACAGGCGGAGCCTCGGCCGCACAAGCGCTGCGCAGGCGGAAGTAGTCGCCCAGGCCGAGTCCTAAAGCGGACAGACCGCCGATTCGAATGATGTCGCGCCGATTCACACCGTCACATCGTTTTTGATTATCCATATTCGTTTCCTTTGTTTCTCCCTTCCTCACACGAGGATAAGAAGTAGTTAGTGATTCGTCACGAATTCTTCACACGTCATTAACCCCCAGACGAAATCTTCAAGGAACGCTCGCTGAGCATCGTTCGATTTCAACTCCGCCAGTTGTCTCTCCCAGTGCTCACGCTCCCTGGCAGATGGGGGCCGGTTGAGTGCTGTCAGATAGAACGCGTTTACGATTTCCTTCGGTCGTTTGCCGGAGGCGTGCATTTGGTTCAAACGGCTACCCTGCACGGCGATGCGGGCATTCAGCAAGGCACCGTTGAAGAGATGCAGCTTCTGAGGAAGACCACCGACCGCACCGGGTGTATTCTCACAGGATTCCTCGCGGCCACAGCGGCCCAGGATGTCGAGCGCAGTTGATCGCGTCTTCGGATTGACCAACATGACCGCTCGCGTACCCTCCGGTTCACTTCCGTACTTGGCGGCAATTCCCAGTACGTCTGAGATTGCATCCGATAACACTTCCGCTTCGAGCGGGCGACGTGCTGCATGTGAATAGAAGCGATCATCGTCTTTGTTTTCCACGATGGCATCTGCACTTCGAGCGTACGTTGTACTATTGGCGATCAAGCGAAGTGTATGCCGAAGACTGTAACCGTTGGCTTCAAAATCCTCGGCCAGCTTGTCCAACAAGGCCGGATGTGTGGCGGGGTTGGTATCCCGAAAGTCGTCAACCGGTTCGACCAGCCCTCGTCCCATCATCCGCTTCCAAAGTCGGTTGACAATCGCCTTCGCGAAGTACGGGTTGGATGAGTCCGTCAGCCAATCGGCCAACTGCCGACACCCGTCTGTTGCGTTCTCGGCGAGGAATTGCTTGCCCGGGATACGCTGAATCGCCGGTTCAAGTGTCCGGGGGTGAATCGTCTGACCGTTCAGTTTCTCGCCAACGACTCTTCCCCGATCGACCTTTGCGAAAATCGCTGCCAGGCCGTGATAGTCATCCTGAGTCCAACGGTCGAGCGGATGGTTGTGGCAATTTGCACAGCGCAGACGGCTACCCATGAACAGCTCACTCGCGAATTCCGCCTGTTCCCGTTGCCCCGTGTCGGTGCGATAAAAGTTCGCAGGGCCGAATTTGTGAGTATCTCCGGTTGCCATGATCAGTGCCCGAGCAATTTGCTTATAGCTCACGTCATTCTCGATCTGCTCGGCAACCCATTTGTGATAGGTCATGGCTCCTTCGGTGTCATCCTGCTGCGGGCGAATTCTTAGCAGCTTTGCCAGCTGTAGCGTCCAATACTCAGTGAACTCTTCTACTTGAAGCAACTCATCGACGAGCACCTTACGTTTGTCGGGTCGGCTATCTTCAAGGAACTCATTGACTCGCTCTGCCGACGGAAGACGACCTGTCAGGTCGAGATAGACTCGTCGGAGGTAGGTTGCGTCGTCGCACGGTGGCGACGGCGTCATGCCGAGCGTCGCGAGTGATTCGAGTATTTCGTCATCGATGAAATTGTTCCGAGGCTCACCAACCAAATCAACGTTGGAATCCGTCAGCGGAACAACCAACTCAATAGGGACAACCTTGCTCAAATAGCGGGCGACGACGATGTGTCGGCCGCGCCGAAGGACTTTGGCCACCGCTGATTCTGGATCGACATCCACCGCTGACGGATCCTCTGCCGAGAAGATTGTCCACCCGGTGACATCTCTCGAGGTGCCGTCGGAATATTTGGCGACTGCGCGCAACGTGACCGGTTCGCCGAGTGACTTCGCAACGCGTTTCCTTGGAGTGATCTCCACGCTGGACAGATCACGCCGCGTTCTATTGCCAGCGCCCTGCTTGATCCAATCGATCAAAAGCTGAGCGCTGTCGCTCTCGTCATCGAAGACGCTTCCTCCGCCGTGTTCAACTTGCTCGGCGGGCTTCAGGAAGATCAAGCTTTCGTCCGGATTCAACAGATTGACTCGCCGCCCACCCATCTGTCGGACGATGGCTTCATAATCGGCTTGCGGATCGCCTCCGTATAGCGAAAGCTTGAATCCACCACGCCCGATCGCCGCACCGTGGCATGCGCCCGCGTTGCACCCATGTTTGGTGAACACCGGAATAAGGTCGTTGCGAAAGTCGATCGAATCAGCTTCTTCCGCAGTGGTCGTTGAACTGACCGCGAACAGAACAATTGTCGCACGCAGAGCCGCGAAGACGCAGAGACGAAGCTGGCTACGGTTCGGTAGTTTCATTGTGATTCTCTTTCTCCGCGTCTCTGCGACTCTGCGTGAGGTTTTCATGATCACCGGGTATCAATCCCGTGATTGCTTCTCCGGAAACGCCGAACGATACAACTCGCCAGCTTCCTCCCGAGTAAGCTTTCCTGCCCGCACAAATCCGCCAAGCTTTTCGCGCAAAGCCGCTTTTGCAGCGGACTGGGGATCATTGTCGCGACGCATTCGCATCCGATCTGCTTTCGCGTTGGCTTCGGCCAACCAGCCCGCAACGGTTTCTCGGTCCTCGTCGATCAATTCCGCGATCCCACCCATGACGTGTGAATCAGCGAATTGCATGCCCTGGCGAAAAACGAAATTGCGAGTGACCTTGCCATTCCTGGCAAGGATGATTGTTTGCGAGACCGTTCGGTTCAGTCCGTAATCGCCCGGCCCGTCACGACCGTCCTTGGAAACCGCAATCAGATCGATTCCCCGCTCACGCAATGCCGGAAGCATTCCCCCGAAGCGGAGCGAATCCGGGTCGTCGGACAGAAACACGCAGGCAACGTGCAGATCTTTGTCTGTCTTTCGATTGATCTTGCCAATTGCATCCACGACGCCGTAGAGCCCTCGAATGGCAATACCGCTTTCATCCTGAAAAAACAGGATCTGCGGCTTGTCACCCACGACCGCAATGGGATCAATCTCCTGGCCCTTGTCGTCTCCAATAATGCTGGTTGCCTTCAAGCCTGGTAACTTCTCACCAGGTTGAGGCCCGGAAAAGACCGATTCACCCTCCACCTTGAAGCCGTCGGGATCTTTCACCGGAAACTTGTTCTGATCGTATTCACGACGTTCCCGTCCTGCACTGCGTTGTTCTTTACGCTCGGCCTCGCGAGTCTCTGGTCTTCTCCTTGTTGATTCTTGTGCGAAACTCATCGAGCCAACCAGGGCTACGAGAGTCAATGCAATTGCGGATCGTTTCATTTGGTTTTCCTTTTCATAACTCGCTGTTGGAGATTGGTTGTTGTTTAAGTGAGTTGATTGTGCTTCCTTGCGGGATTAGCCCGAATCGCGCTTTGGGTTCGTCTCTTGCTTAGGCTCGGGAATCCGAACAGGCTTCTTGCCGAGCTTATCGAGAACGCGTTTGTCGGGTCGATTAAATTCTGCCTTGTACGGATAGTCCGCACCGACGATCTGGCGTTGTTGGCGATCTCCGGCTGGCGGGATGATCCAATCGCAATTCGGAGTGTTCTCGGGCCCATTCTTCCAAGCCTCAAGGAGTTCCTGAAAATCGTCGTTCAGGCTGCCGGGATCATCGGGCGGCATGTGTTGGTTCGGGTCCCAGCCATCACCGACGAATTCCTCGACGGTCTTCATGCCAATGCGATGACAATCTAGACAGGAATTCCCCTCAATGTGGATCGTTCGCATATCCCAATTGCTTGCTCCGATCACGTAGTAGGGGGCGTCTGGATCTGCAAGCTGAGGGACGACAGGCTCGCCATTGGGAAGCTTCGCCGCATCAATGAATGGGTTATGGATGAAAGGGTCGGCCTGATGGCATTGCACGCATTGGGTCTGCCCGGGAGCTGTATAGGCTCTGTTGAAGGCCGCAGGCTCATCAACACCGGGCAACTTACCGATTAGTCGATTTGTTTTGCGATCGACCCGCACCCACTTTCGGTTGTCGTTGGCTTCGAAGAAGGCTGTTGCTCCAGTCTTGCGGTTGTATCCAATCATCTGTACCGAGTTGCCGACTTCGACGTTGTAGAGACTCCCGCGCCCGTCGTGTCGCCCGAAACTGATCCAAACGACATGAGGTAGTTGCGTCCCATCCGCTGTCTTGCCTTCGTACCGCTGCACGACCGACCCAGACATACAGTCGCCCATTTGCAGGCTTGGGTTGTCACAGCAATGAATACCCGGGTCACCCGTGAACTCCTTTCCATCGACGAAGATCGGAATCTCGACGCAGGCTTCCAAATCAACCACCGGCGGAATACCAAGGTGAGGTTCGATCAACTTGGCGTACTCGATCGGCGATTTGAATACTCCGTTACTCGTGTTTTCCGGGCCGCCGTCCTGTGATGCTTTCGAATTCTCTTCTTGGGCCACTGATCGAGCTTTGGAACCTTGCCCATGTCCAGCAGATATAGCGAAAAGGACACCGAAGCAGACGGCGATGGCGAATACCGTATTTGTGACTTTTCTCGTCATTTCAATTCTCTTCCGGGCCCAACAACTCGACATGCGACAGCGCGAGGCCCGTTTCGTTTGAAAAGCAGTCGAGCACGAAGGCCTCCAGTCCCACCGCTGAGGTTCCGTCGCCGAGTTCTCTCAGTTCGGCAACGTCGATTTCGATGTCGAACGTTCCCTCAACTCGCCGAGTGACTCCATAACGCCCCGCGATCGTCCGGTCGTGGTTGCGGGCGGCGAGACTAAACGTCACTTCCTGCGGAACTTTGGATCGGCCCATCACTCGGAGCCGACTGCTGTCCGACAATAAGACAGGGCCGTCCTGACGCTGAGGAATGTTCAACGAGATCAGGTAGACGAGAGGCTGCTCTTTACGGCCAGTGCGTCTGGGCACCGCTTTGAGAAAGCCATCGTCGTCTCCAAACTTCTCAAGCCTTTTGAAATAGACCTCTTTGGCTCGATCGGCATCCAACTCACCAGCTCTAACTTCTAGCCCGATCTCGATTCGCAATGCATGGGCGATGGGCAACCAGTCGCCGACGGTCTTGTCCTGACCCAGGTTCGCTTTCCATACGCTAACGGGCTCTCGCATCGCTATGGCAACCAGCGGTTCCTGAGCCTCAATCGTTGCAACCAATGAGTGATCGGCTTTGACGTCGGTGAACTTGCCGTCCGTCAGGCGTTTGACACGGACGAGACCTTCATTGACCGTGATCTTTGTTTGCGTCTCAGCCGCAGTCACATCGAATTGCGTACCCAACACCTCAAGCTCGGCTGTCGGCGTTAGCATCCTCAACGGCTTTCCTTCTGGTTGCGACTTGACGGTCGCCGACAGATTTCCCTCCCGAAGATGCAGCTTTTTGTGTCCGTCATCTGAAATGGTGAGCACTGACACGCCGGAGATCGACACCGTGGAGCCGTCCGGAAAATCCAAGTCAGCCGACGAATCGACCGCAAGGCATTCAATCGTACCGCCGGTCAGTGCGCGGCCCGCTTGCACATCGTCAAAAACTTGTCCGCCAGGTCCAGTCCAGCGAACCGAGCCAGTCAGTGACCGGGCGGTCGCGATCTGCGGTTCGCTACTGGGACGGAGAAAGTAAAGGCCAAACATCAGCAAGAGGCCGGCGGCCATTGCCAGCAGTGCGATTTTCAGTTGGCGAATGATACGACTCTTCTTTGTCGCACTCGCTTCAGACTTTTCCAGTGTTCCCGATGCAAGAGCCGAGGGCATCGCAGACTCGATGGATCGATACTCGATCAGGAGCTGTCGTAGTTCGGGGCTCTCGCGAAGCCGACTCTCCAGCTCGGAAAAGTCATCGTCCGTCAAGCTTCCGTTGCAGTAGCCGTTGATCAGATCAATGTCGCGCTGTGGAATCGTCATGAGAGCCCCTCCGCGCCCGCATCGAGTCTGGCCCGAACGCAGTTCATGAGTCGATCCCGGATGCGGGCCAGTGCTTTGTACAGTCCCGTGGTCGATCGTCCTATCTGTTCCGCAACGTGTTTGATGGGGGCACCGTCTTCATACACCGCCTTCACGATCGCCAACTGTTTTGATTCCAGATCCTTGAGGCATTCATGGAGTGCAAGCTGACGCTCGAGCTGAGTCGCGCAGGTCTGCTCCGCATCGGACGCCAGCAATTCGAACACGTCTTCACTGAACTGGAGCCGATCAGTCGCGCGATGTCGTCGGTATTTGAGAACTTCGTAACGGGCGACCATGAACGCCCAGCCGAGAAAATCCGAGTCCGCACCGGCCTGGTCAAAATCCGCAAACTTGCGCCAGAGGACGACACTCGATTCCTGCATCACATCATCGACGCCTTCCCTGGTCGGAAGCAGCGACGCCACGTATGCGCGTAGATTCCCCTCAAACCTCGCGAAAAGTCGCAGGAATGCCTCGTGATCCGTCGGTGATTGTTCTGCTTCCATATGGGGATACTCCGCGTCGACCCGGAATTGCCCGGTCTAAAACTGAGAATATCAGAAGTTTCTTCTGCACGCGGCGAGAAGTCGGAGTGGAAGCTACTGGTATCAGCCGTAGAAAGCCATGTTTGACGGACATCGGTATTCCCACCGCTGTGA